>DASRKU010000400.1:0-7968 GCA_035648815.1 Verrucomicrobiia bacterium
GAATGGGTTGGCCAAATATTTCAGCCAACCGGCGACAGGGACGAAGAGGTGAAAAGAGCGCGTGAGTTCTGGGGCTTAAACGTTCGGTACATTTTTGCGGATGGAGAAGTCAAAAGCACCATGGAAAATTATCCGGCTTCATGGCGGAGCATTCTGGCGGATGCCGACGAAGTTTTTCGCAATACATCAGTTGTGATCTATCGCTATCGGAAGCAATAGGCTCGATTTCGCTTGAGGTCAGGACTGAGTGGCGCCTGAATTCTCTGCAGCTATGAGCAGCCGCAAACTCCGCAGGTTGCAGTGAAACAACTTGCGACTATTCTGTGGGGCCTGCTTCAATGTCGATCAAACTCACCAGCCTTCACCCCCTGAAGAAATGCATCCCACTCAGCTCTTGAAAACAACAGCGTCAGGTCGCGATTTTTGGCATCTCGGACGGCCACTTCTTCCCCTTTGATCGCCACCTCCACGCAACCGCCAGGTGGGTACGTGCATTTTGAGGATTTGATGAAATCTCCATCCGTGAATTGCTCTTTCGCATTCATAAATTCACTTTTCCGCTCAAACTTCAATTTTGTCAACACCAGAGATATGTGAATCATCGAATCTGCGCTACAATGTTCTGGCACAGTGTTCCGCTCCCCTTTCTCCGCGACTTGCCATTTCTGGCAAGTTTGCCCTCCTTTAAGATACCGGCCATCAACATATACTGCGGGACATGGTGCAGTAGTGCGCCATTCTCCAATGGCAAATCACAACCTGCCCAATTACCTCCGCACCTGCCGCAAAAGCACCGGCTTTTCCCAAGAGGAGATCGCATATCTTTTGGGTTTTCATAGCGCCCATGTGTCTCGATTCGAACGATTCCGCCGCACGCCCGGTTTTCGCACGGCACTCGCGTTCGAGGTGATTTTCAAACTGTCACTTCGAGAACTCTTTTCCGGGGAGTACAAATCAATCGAAAGCGCCATCCGCCGACGGGCAAAGCGCCTGGTCAAACGTTTGGCAGCCGAACAGCCAGGGAACGTGACAGACCGGAAACTGGCGCACCTGAAGAAGATCATTGGCGCGGCACAATAGCTATGGCAAAGGTCTCCAGTCCATCCCGGGTATTGGCCATAGACCCGACACCGCGGGACTTTGGTTATGCCATCCTGGAGGGTTCAACAGACCTGATCGATTGGGGAGTGAAATCGGTCCGCTGCAAATCGATCGAGAAAGAGATCGAAACAGTGTCCAAGATTACCGACCTCATTCAGCATTACCTGCCTCAGTATTTGATACTCGAAAAACCCAATAGCAAAAGCTCTCGTCGATGTGGACGCGTCCGATTGCTCCTGGGAACCCTTCAGAACGTGGCGGTCTGGCAGGGAATTGAAAGCCGGAATATTTCGCCTGAAAAACTCAAAAAGGTTTTCCTCACGTTTGGCTGCAATACCAAGCTGCAGACTGCACATTTTGTGGCGCAGCAATTCCCCGGGTTGGCCGACCAGTTGCCGGCATACCGAAAGCCATGGATGAGCGAAGATTACCACATGGCGATCTTCGATGCCGTGGCACTGGCGCTCGCGTATTACTACACGAGAGGCATTCGCAACCTGCCAAAAAAAGCCCCGGCTGACAGTCAGTCGGGGGTGTGCTTTAGAAGGAGAGATAACCCAATTCCTTCAACGAGCAGTAACGGGGCGTTCCCACAATGATGTGATCCAACACTTCGATCTTGAGGAGCTGTCCTGCTCTGACCAGATCCCGGGTGACCTTGATGTCAGCTCGGGACGGATCAATATATCGCGCATGGAAGATTCCGGATCAGGCATGCTGGGCTATCCTAATGACTCCACCATGCACTACGGGTGGTGTTTCGGGTTGTTCGCCCCGCCCACGAGGATTTGATAAGGAACGGGCGACACCTGCACGCCTTGTTGCGCCAGGCGGTAAAAGAGTTTGCCCCGCGAGGCCGAGGTCCGTCGGTTGAAACGAAATGTGAACTCGTCCAGATAATAATCCAAATGCTCCGGCGCAATGGCACCTTGGTGTGTTCCCAGCAGCCAGCGCTTGAGCAAGGCGGCCACCCGATGCACTCTTGGCAGTAATTCTGTCGCGGCGCTTATCTTCTGACCTTTGAGTTTACTGACCTCGTGTTGATAGCCTAGCTTCTCCAGCCCTTGATACGGCTTCCAACCATCTGTATGCACACAGCTCCCCTGCACAACGGCACCGTGGATGAAGTGGTGGAGGTGCTCCGCCGAACCATCCGGGATGCGAGCTAAACGGATACGTCCAATACCGAGGCCATCTTCTTGGGCGGCGATGACGACCAAGGCCTGACTGGGAACACCCCGTCCTTTCCGTCCCGGCGTGGTTCCACCCACTTGGGTTTCGTCCACCTCGACTCGACCGCTGAGTTTATCCCGGCCGGGTCGCACCATGGCCCGGCGCAGCTTGTGCAAAACCGTCCACGCGGTCTGATAGCTGCCCAAGCCCAGGACGCGTTGCAACCCAAGCGCGCTGGCTCCGTTCTTCTGGCTGGTCACATGCCAGATCGCCCGGCACCACAGCCGCAACGGCAAACGGCTATCTTGAAAAATGGTTCCGGCGGTCACCGTTGCTTGGTGACGACAGCTGGCACAGATCAGTCGCCCTCGTTGCGCGGGCCATGCTTTCCTCCCGCCACAACTTGGGCAGACAAATCCTTCCGGCCACCGGAGAGCCATCAGGTAAGCTCGGCACTGTTCGTCAGTGGCAAATTGCTGTTCCAGCTCCAAAAGTGTCTTCGGATAAGTTTCGATCACCCTTCACCACTATGGCTTGGGGTAGGTGGAGTCAATAGGATAGCCCAGTAGCCCTAATTAAGCCCGCCAGCATCGAAACGATCCTGCGCAAATGCTCAGATTAGGATTAAGAGAAAGATTAAGATTAGGAGCCTGGGCCGCGCTACCCAAAAAAGTGAAATGCGCCCCAGTCGGACCCCAGCTCCAAATCAGCTTGCAGCAGGCACACTCCCCGTTACTGTGATGTCCCTGTGAAGGTCCTTTTCCTGGGCGATATTGTGGGACAACCCGGGCGCCGCATTGTCAATGCATGCGTGGCCCGGTTGCGAAGTTCCCGTGCCATCGACATCGTCATCGCCAATGGCGAAAACTCAGCCGGCGGCTCGGGTATCACCCCAAAAACCGCCGCCGAAATCTTCGACGCGGGCGTGGACGTCATCACGTCCGGAGACCATCTGTGGGACCAGAAAGATGTCATTGCCCTGTTGCATGACGAGCCGCGGTTTGTGCGGCCGTTGAATTATCCCCCCGGAACCCCCGGTCAGGGGAGCACCATCGTGCGAAAGGAAGGGCTGCCCCCGCTGGCTGTGATCAATTTGCAGGGACGCACCTTCATGGCAAACCTCGATAATCCTTTTCGCGCCGCCACCCTCGAAATCCAACGGCTCCGAAACGAAACCAGCCTCATTTTTGTCGATTTTCATGCCGAGGCGACGTCGGAAAAAATCGCGCTCGCGCGAATGCTCGACGGCAAGGTCAGCGCCGTGATCGGAACCCACACGCATGTGCAAACGGCGGACGAGCAGATCTTTGCCGGTGGCACAGCCTATCTGACCGACGCCGGTTTTACCGGCCCTCACGAGAGTGTGTTGGGCCGCGACATCGCGGCGGTAATCCAACGGTTCATCACGAACATGCCGCAGCGATTCGAAGTGGCGACCGACCGCGTGCTCCTGCAGGGGGTGCTGCTGGACATCGACAATGCCACGGGCAAAACCCTGGCCATCGAACGCATCTCCGAGTCCCACTGAACGCCGCAATGCCAAGGCCACCCAAATCACAGTGGGATTTCGGCGAACTGTTCCCCGCGGAACCCGCCCGCCGCGTTTTGTCCGTGTCCGAACTGACCAGCCAGGTCAAACGGCTCCTCGAATCGCAGGTCGGGAGCGTCTGGGTGACCGGCGAGGTCACGAATTTGCGCATCCAATCCTCGGGCCATGTCTACTTCACCCTCAAGGATGCGGCGTCGCAATTGAGCTGCGTTTTGTTCCGGGGCGAGCCGGTCGGGCATCGGGAATTGCTCGAGGGCGGCCAGAAGCTGCTGTTGCGGGGAGACATCACCGTTTATGAAGCTCGCGGACAATACCAGCTCATCGTGCGCGCGCTGGAATTGCAGGGCATGGGGGCGCTGCAAATTGCATTCGAAAAACTGAAACAAAAACTGCAAGCCGAAGGCTTGTTTGCACAGGAAAGAAAGCGGCCGCTCCCCAAATACCCCCAATGCATCGGACTGGTAACATCCCCCACGGGCGCCGCCATCCGCGACGTGTTGCATGTGGTGCGACGCCGCAATCCCAGCCTCGAAATCATCCTGGCTCCTTGCCGCGTCCAGGGCGATGGGGCGGCACGCGAAGTGGCGGACGCGATCCGGATGCTGAATGAATGGAATGCCCGCGCCGGACTCCCTGCCGCACCCGGCCAACTGCCGAAAGGCGGCCATCGCATCGACCTGATCCTCGTCACCCGCGGCGGCGGCAGCCTGGAGGACCTCTGGGCGTTTAACGAGGAAATCGTGGCGCGCGCTGTTTTTGAATCGCAGGTTCCCGTCGTCTCGGCAGTGGGGCATGAGATCGATTTCACCATCAGCGATTTCGTCGCGGACGTCCGCGCAGCCACTCCCAGTGCGGCGGCGGAGATCATCACGGAAGGCGTTTTTTCAAGCTGTCAGTTCGTTGCCAAATCAAACCTTCGGATGCGGCAGCTCTGCCTTCAGCAATTTGATAACAAGCGGGACTGGCTCGAGAATACGCGGCAGAGGCTGGCGCGTGTCCATCCCCGTCGGCGCTTCCAGGATTGGATGCAGCGTCTGGACGATCTGCACGGGAGCATGGCGCGGTGCGGGCGGCAGGCAACGCGGCAGCTTCGAAGCTCATGGCAGCAGTGGTCCGCCCGGCTGGGGCGGGTCCGGCCGGCACTGCTGATCCGGCAACGGTCCGAGCTGCTCCAATCCGAGCTCCGGCGTTTGAGGGAGCAAGCGGGGCATCGATTGCGCGAACGCCGCACGGCTCTTGCGATTCTCGAATCCAGGCTGCGGCTCTTGGGGCCGGAGCAGGTCCTTGCCCGTGGGTATTCCATCACGGCCGATGCCACGACGGGCAAAGTCCTGCGTAGCCCGGACCAGGTGAAAACTGGCCAGCGCCTGAAGACCCGTCTCAAGGCGGGCCAACTATTCAGTCGTGCCGAATGAACCACAGAATAGGAGGAGAGAACCACGAAACACACGAACTACACGAAAGGAAGGCCGGTCCAAGGCAGCCTGTGGGTGGGGGGCAATTCTTCTCATTGGCTTGATCACGGTCTTCCGTTAATTTCCCCGGGCTTCAGGCATTTTCCTCTCTTTTCCCTTTTCGTGTAGTTCGTGTGTTTCGTGGTCCCAGAGGTTTTCGGGATGTGTTTCGCAGGCGCGAGTCGACAAGACGCGAGTCGACGCTGGACGAACCGGGTGGTTTCACTTAGATTTTGCGCATGTCGAAGTCTTCCAGGGCTGCTGATGACACGCCCAAGACGCATCCGCCATTTGAAGAGGCATTGAAGAAGTTGGAGTCCATCGTAGCCGCGATGGAATCCGAAGAATTGCCTCTTGAATCGCTTCTGGCTAAATATGAGGAAGGCACACGGCTGGCGCAAATCTGCCAGGCAAAACTCGCCGAAGCCGAGCTGAAGATTCAGCAATTGGAAAAAAATGCAGCGGGTGAATTGAAGCTGGACCCATTCGAGCAGGAGCAGGACGAAACAAGCCGCTAAGCCGGTACGTGGTTACATCGTTACAGCGGGATTTTCCGATGTAACGATTTAACGCTGTAACGTGTGACGACGAGACTATGAGTCGCTATCTGGAATTTGTGGACGAGCCCAAATACGTCAAGACTCTGACGCTGGATCAACTGCGCCAGCTCGCGGAGGAGATCCGTTACGAACTGATCACGGTGCTTTCTAAGAACGGCGGACACCTGGGTCCGAATCTGGGCGTGGTCGAGTTGACGCTGGCGCTGCACCGGGTATTCAACACGCCGACGGATAAACTGGTCTGGGACGTCAGCCACCAGGCTTACGTGCACAAGCTGCTTACCGGACGAAAGGATCGTTTCCATACGATCCGCACCACGCATGGCCTTAACGGCTTCGCGCTCCGGAGCGAAAGTCCGCACGACTGCTACGGCGCCGGCCACGCCGGCACTGCCCTTTCCGCCGCCCTCGGCATGGCCGCGGCTCGCGACAAACGCGGCACCGCCGAAAACGTCGTGTGCATATTCGGCGACGCCGCCTTGACCAACGGCATTTCCTTTGAAGCGCTGAACAACATCGGCCACACCACCAAGCGCTTCATCGGAATTCTCAACGACAACGAATGGAGCATCGCCAAAAATGTCGGGGCGATTTCCAATTACCTGAACAAGCTCATCACCCACCCGTCCTATAATAAACTGGCAAATGATTTCGTCCGGTTCCTCCGCCGCCTGCCCAAGGGCGACGTCGCCATCAAACTGGCCCACAAAGCCGAGGAAGGCTTCAAAGGAGCCATGACAGAGGTGGGCCTCAAACAGACCGGCGGCACCATCGATTCCGACGGACGCGGCGGCTATGGCAGCCCCGTGCTCTTCGAAGAAATGGGCCTCAGGTACCTCGGACCCATCGACGGCCATGACCTGCCTTTGCTCATCAGCACGCTCGAGTTCGCAAAGACCTGCGATCAACCCATCGTCATCCATATCCTCACCCAGAAAGGCAAAGGCTTCGACGCCGCGCTAAAAGCCCCCGAAAAGTTTCACGGCACCGGGCCCTACGATATCAAGACCGGCGACTCGATTCCCGCCCTGGCCGGTGCGCCGCCCAATTACCAGGACGTCATGGGCCAGGCCCTCGTGAAACTTTGCCAAAAAGACAACACCCTGGTCGGCATCACCGCCGCCATGCCCAGCGGCACCGGGCTCAAACATCTCGAACGGGCCATGCCGGATCGCTATTACGACGTCGGCATCGCCGAAGAACACGCGGTCATCTTCGCAGCGGGCATGGCCAGCATGGGCCTGCATCCGGTTTGCGCCATCTATTCCACCTTTCTCCAGCGCGCCTACGATTGCATCCATCACGATGTCTGCCTCCAGGATCTTCCAGTGATTTTTTGCATGGACCGGTCAGGATTGTCCGCTAATGACGGCCCAACACACCACGGCTTGTTCGACATCGCCTACCTGCGCTGCCTGCCCAACGTCATCGCCATGGCCCCCAGCAACGAGGACGAGCTTGTGGACATGATGTTTACCGCCACGCACGAGCAGCATCCGATCTTTATCCGATACCCCCGCGGCGCCGCCGAGGGAGTCCCGATAAAAGATCAGCCACGGCTGCTGGAAATCGGAAAAGCCGAGGTCATTCAAAGTTTTAGCAGCAACGGAAAACGGAAGGTGGCGCTTTTCGGCCTGGGAAATATGAATTCCATGGCTCGCCAGGCCGCCGTACAACTGGCATCGCAGGGATTCGACGTCGCCGTCATCAATCCACGCTTCACAAAACCGCTCGACTCCGGCACGCACGAATTTTTCGGTCGAGCTGCCGAGGTGGTGGTGACAATCGAAGACCATGCGCTGATGGGGGGCTATGGTTCCGCCGTTCTGGAACTTTTCAGCGAAAAAGGCGTCACAGCCTCTGTGGTTCGCATCGGCTGGCCCGACCAGTTCATCGAACATGCGACAACCCAGGATGAACTTCGCCGCAAATACGGCCTCAGTGTCGAAGGCATTGTGTCCCGGATCAATGCCCAGTTCGCGGATGCCTCGGTCGGCCAAAAGCTCATCGAAGTGGCGTAGGGCATAGGGGTGGGGACGGCTCGTCCCCAATGTTTTTTTGGGGTAGTGGGAAGTCTTAAAGGGAAGGGATGCGTGGTGGTATGAATCGAAAAGGACAATCGGAGTGGGGA
>DASRKU010000401.1:0-6599 GCA_035648815.1 Verrucomicrobiia bacterium
GTATTCACCATCGGGCTCAAGCGTTGACGCAAGGGACCAGCCGATCACTTCGCCGCCGGAGATGCAGTATTGAAGGTCGACGTAGCGCCGGTGGCTTTCAAACCGACATCGGTCGCGCGGCAGCGTGTCGTAGCCATGAACGTTCACGGTGACGTCGTCGCCTTCCAGTTTTTGGACGCCGGGCGACGTTGTCGGCGTGACCGTTTTCAGCCAGTCGAACGCCAGCTTCCACGTCGGGTTGACCAGCAAATGCGCATACGTGTCGGGAGCAGAGAGATGGCCGTAGAGCATAAATAGCGAAAAGCGATAAGCAGTAAGCGAAGGGCAAAGAGCCAAGAGCAAGGAGCGTTAAGCTAGAAGCGGTAAGCCACAAGCGAAACACGTAAGGCGGAGAGCGAAGAGCCTCGGAAAAGAAGGCAGAATATAGGAGTCAGCAGATGAAAGCCCAAATGCCAAAATCAGAATGGCAATGCGTTCATTCGCGGCTCGGCGCCGCATGAAGGAAATTTGGATCACGCGAAGCCACAAAGCTCGCAAAGAAACCGGGTTCTCCACGAAGACACGAAGGACGCAACGCAGGATGGAGCTTCCTGATTTCCACATTGGTGTCACGGAAGAGAAACCGCTCGCCCGTTCGACTTCGCTCAGGGCCCCGAGCGACGTCGAGGGGCTGGCACGCGCGGCTAAGGGGGCGCTGCCGAGACTGCGCCCGCGAGGGGGAGCGTCCATTCGCTGGCGCTCGCCGCCCCGCGACGAAACAAAAGGGTCTTGCTCTGGGCATCCTTCTCAGTTTTTCCTATCTTCCGTTTTCCCTGCCGCCGTCACGGCGACGAGTTTCTCGCCTCTATTTTTCCCCGCCAATCCATGTCGACTTCATCCGATCCTTCCGCCCCTGAATCCGGTCAGGGCTCCTCGCGCCATCCCTTCGCAGCCGACCAAGACCAATTCGAGGGGATCGATCTGCGCGAGATTTTCGCGCGACTGATAAAGGGATTGGCTCCGACCGTTGGCCTCGCCCTTCTGGGACTGGTCGTCGCCGCGGTCGCCTATCTCGTTGTCGGTCCCTATACGACTGCCACCACCTCGATGCGGGTGGTTTTTGCTTTCAACGGCATCGAGAAGGGCGAATACCCGGACCATTCCAAATTCCAGACCGACGACATGAGAGCGCCAGATTTGGTGATTGAAGCTTTAAAGCGAGAGGGCCTGAACGCGGACGAGGCAACCCAGAGCAAGATCCGGGCGGCGATTACGGTGGAAGGGATCATTCCTCCTGACGTCGTCAAGGCGCGCGACCGGCTGCGCGCCACTGGTCAGAATCCACCGGTCTATCAGCCTGACGAGTACCTGCTCACCATGACGCTGCCCCGCAACGCTTCGATGACCCGGCAAGTGCGCGGGAAGTTCTTGAATGAACTGGTCACGGTTTTTCAGGAAAAATTCCGCCGGACTTATGTCGCCACCCCCATCGCATTTGGCAACATGCAGGACGCATTGCGGGGCGCCGACTATTCCGATTACGAACAAGTTTTGAGCGCGGAAATCCAGGCAATCAACGCCTACCTGGGTCAACAACTGGAGGTGGCAAAGTCGTTCCGTTCCCCCAGAACCAATATGTCTTTCAGCGACCTGGTGGAGGAAGTCCGATATTTCTCGGTGGTTCAATTGAACGAGACTCTCGGGCTCATCAGACTCTTCAGCCTGTCGCACGATCGGAAAACCGCGCTGGTGAAGATGGATTACACGTTGAGGACCTTGGCCGATGAGGAACGAATCTCACTGGAAGATGAGAAAACCGTTCGAGAGTACCTCGGCATGGCGGAAGAGCATTCCCGGACCGAGAACTACGTGGTCGGAGTAAAATCACAGGTCACCCAGCCGCGCACCGACTCGCCGATCCTTGATCAGGGGCTGGTCAATTCGCTCCTGGCGAACGACTCGTACAATTTCGTCCTCCGCCGGGCGCTGGATGCGAGTCTCAAAGTCAAGCAGATCCAGGCTGAAGAGGCGCGCGTGCTGGAGCGCCGCAAGGAGATGGAGACCGCATTGCGCGAGGACGCATCGGATCAGCCGGCCATGTTGAAGCGGGTGGACGCATCGATCAAGGTGCTGCAAGCCGCGTACGATCGGATTGTCGCCCACATTCGCGACACGCACGCGGACTTTGCGCGCCAGCAATACGGCGATGCGATTCGCATCAGCATGGAGCCGATCACGGGCAGCCCGTACAGGCAGTTGGCGATCTATGGCGTGGTCGGCGGGTTCCTCGGTCTTGCCGCCGGCATGGGCTTGAGCCTGCTGGGAATCTGCATTGGCGCCGGGAAGAAGGCGTAGCCAGTTTCCAGCGGACGCTGGAAACTGAGGTAAGTAGCGGCGATGGTTGCCGGAGTTGGAGATCCGGGTAGCCCGCAAGCGCCAGCGAGTGCTCCATAGCCATAGCCAAAGCAGTGAGGCTTTGGACCGGGGACCCAAACTCTCACGAGTCTGGCCACGATTTGCCCCGCCCTCGCCCGGACGGCGGGCGCGCAAAGATTTTCCTCTTGCAGCCGCCGGGTTCCCCACCCCATCTTCCACCGTTCTTGGAATGCCGGTCTGCCGCAGCTTTGTTGGAGCGTTGGTCCAGCCGGATTGTCACATCGGGGTGTAGCTTAGCCTGGTAGAGCGCTACGTTCGGGACGTAGAGGTCGTCAGTTCGAATCTGACCACCCCGACCAGTTCAAGAGGACGCACGGTAACGACCGGATGCGTCTTTTTGCGTCTAAGGACGCCAAGATCATGGAAATGCACGAACCGCCGCAAAACCACGCTGCGACTGACTGCGACTGCGAACGACTGGAAAAGACCGGCATTTGTGTGTGGTTTTGTGTGTTGTCTTGTGTGTCGTTTATCAACGTCAAAGGCCTGCCAGGAGGGCGGCGGGCGCGACTCGTGCGCCAGCACGAGGCGTGACCGACGGCCGAATTGGCAGCGGCGCCTGGTTGGGCCTCATTGTCCTTCTGATTCCGTCCATCTCCAAAAGCGAAACGGCTCTAGCTGAGAGCCGCATCGCACGCAACCTTCTGCATCTGCCGCTTGGACGTGGTGACAAGAAGGACAAATCGCCGTTTCAACATTCTCCTTCTCCCAGAATCCACTTCGTCTCGAGTAGACTAATACGCCAAATGCCAATGGAAAGATGATAACGGCTTCCATCGGAACTGCCTTCACCTCCTCCGAAAATGCGCGTGGCTGCCGGTGCGAATATTTCGTGCTGAAGCCTAATGCCCCAGCCATCGGAAACCCGACTGAAATCAAGAGCGCCCAGAGGGCCGGCCGGCCGAGTTTCTTCCTTCGCAACACGGACCGCGCCTCGTCGTTAGCGATCTCGGTCTGTGTTTTGCGAGTCCACATGGATTTTATGCCCAACAGGTGGTTATATGGCTGAGCGTTTACGGGACAAATCTCCATTAGTCTATGTTTCAATCATTAGCGATTTTCAAGGGGCAAATTCCTGATCTGTCTTGAATTGGGTTCTTGCCTCCAAACGACGGCAACGCGGCGACACTTTCCGCTAGCGGCAGTTTCGAGGCATCGGTGTAAATCTTCATTGTCAGCCGCACGTCGCTGTGCCTCATCAATTCTTGCGCGACCCGCGGATGCGCCCCGCTTAAGACCAGATTTGTGCCGAAAGTAACCCGTAGCGCGTGCAGGTCCACCCGTCGCCCTTGTTCGTCCAAATAGACGATCCCGGCCCGAACCAGGTCCCGCCGGAAGGTTTCCATTTTGGGTACTTGTTCCTTGAATACCTCATGAAACGGCGCGAAATCCCCCGGCCGCAACGCCCGCAACGCCGCCGCAAGTTCGGGCCGCAATGGCAGTCGAGCGTCCTTGCGGTTCTTCGTAATTGCCGCTGGCAATCGCAAACACCGCTCATCCGTCTCCAGGTCGAGATCGCCCCACCGCAGAAGTTTCAACTCTTTTCTCCGTAGACCGGTGTAAAGCACGGTCAAATAGACCGCAGCCCGATGCGCCGGAACTGCTGCCAACAGCCGCCCCACTTCGTCCACCGTCAACGCTCGACGGCATGCACGCGATCCGCGCAGATCCACTGGCTTGACGAATTCCAGCGGGTTCTCCTTGAGCATTCGCTGCCCGCGCAACCATTCCAAGAAACCCTTAGTAACCGCCAACATGTCGTTTTGGCTTTTCCCGCTCAGAGCAGACCGCACCCGAAACGCGGTGAAGCTCTGCGGAGTGATGTCGCCCAATTTCTGCCAGCAGCACCGCTCAGAAAGTCGCCTCAGATCTTTCTCATACCGCTTCAACGTCGCCGACGCTCTGCCCCGAGCTTTCACGTCCGCTAGGAAGGCCCCGCGCAGCTCATCCAACGGCCTCGCAGCAGCGTCTCGCACAGTTCGAGGGGGTAGGATGCCCCTTGCTTCCATCAGACGCTCATCGCGCAACTGAAGCAATTTCCTCCATGCCTCCCGCTCGTCTGTCGTTTGCAGTCCAACCATGCTCGTGCGCGATTCGCCGTCCAGACGCAGTTTGCCCGAGTAGAATCGACACTCGCAGAGCTTGCCGTCCACCAACCGCCGCGGCTTGAAGGGGAAGCAGATCATAGCGACGCCTTAGGGGGCCATACGCCGCTTTTTTCAAAGGCTTCCACGTCGCTCACGCGGAACCGCAGACATCGACCGACCCGCAACGGTGGAGGAAACCGCTTGCCGACAAGTTCCCGTTCAATCGTACGACGACAAACGCGCAGACGCGCAGCCACTTCCTTCGGGGTCAAATAGCATGCAACTATGGATGAATTCTGTGCAGACATGACGACACATAGGCTAAGGTTTTCGTTATGCGTGCGCACGGCGAAGCCAAGCAGCACGCGGTTCGCTATTCCCCAGTCTGCAGTAAATGCCCTATGTGTGGGTGCGGTCCAACCGAGGCTCGAATTCCACCCCGAAAGAGGGGGCAGTCCGGCCTGTGGGAGCTTAGTAAAAGGTGGGCTTAAAAAATATGACTGGTGCATCATAGCCAGGCCTTCCGTGTATCCATGTCAATTCTCGATTTAAATTTCATTGCGACTAGAAACGACTGGTTCCGACAAACATCAGAATTTCTTGTCGGCAAGGTGCCCGTGCAATTGCATCGGCACGGGAAGCGACGACGTAGGCACAGGAGGGTCGAACCTCTGCCAGCCCCAGAGCATCAAACGTTCCTCACTCCACATTCCGACCGGCCAACAACGCTCCTCCTTCGCCAGTTCAGACGTGAGTGGCGGAGGCATCCAGATCCGCTCCACACGCATCCGGCCATCAGGGCCAATCGCCAATCGTGTTTCGTCCAAATGAGGCGGCCAGGCTTTCAATTCCCAATGGTCGTTTTCCCAATGGCTCCATTTGGTGCGCCTGGTGATTACGATGTCTTTTGCCGACGAGCCATCGAACCCGACACAAGCCCACATTCTCGCTCCTCGCGGTCGACTGCCATCCGCGAAATTCTTCCCCACATATTTGGCGATATAACCCGCTCGCCCACGTGGCACCCGCTTGACGTGAATCCGCCCAAATCCTGCCGCTTCTGCTTTCAGTCGCATATTTCCAATGTCCAAGCGCACGTCGTTCACGAAATGCACATGCCAACCATGTCCGCCCGGATGTGGCTCAAACACACGCACACATTTCCATCCGGCCCGCTGAAACCAGCGGCGAAACTGGTTCCACCGAACTGCCAGTTCAGTCAATTCGATCTTGTCGGCGGTCGTGAAGGTCCAAAGGTACGCCCACCGGTTTTTCCCAAGCAGCCGCTGAATGCTCAAACGCACCGCCCACCGTGTCTTGGTGATTCCGGCCATTGTTTAGCCCCCGTGTACTTTTGTTCCACTTAATACAAGGTTAGGCGGGCGCTGCGCGCCCGCCGGCGCGCTCGTCCCTCGCGCATCCGGCGAGCCCGCCGCGGCCCGCCCGCCGCGATCGCTATAAAGGGGCGGCAAGGAACCTGGGCGACGATGACCCGGCGCGCATCCGACTAAACCCGTGGTCGCATTGCGACCGGCCAATCTGGCGAGAGCTACGACCGGCGCTCCCGCGTCCGGTCTATCTGGGGATGGATTCCATCCCCAGCCCCCTGTTGAATGTGTGCGGCGTGTGTGTGGTTTTGTGTGTAGTGCAAAACACCACCGCCGCTTGCCATTGATTCCCAGAAGCTTACGAAGAGGGGGCGGTAAGTTCGAATCTGACCACCCCGACCATCCTTCGCCCGTCGGGCTTCGGATGGCAGGCCAACTGCTTGCACACTGGGGACTTCGGTTCGCCACGGCGCTCGCGGAGGCGAAGGATGTACTCCAGCGCCTTGGCGGAGGCGGGCATTAGCACTAACAGTCGGTTGCGCCAGTATCCGGGCTCGCGGTGCAGGTGCATGACCGCGACGATCCAAACCTGATCCGGTTCGTCGAGGTAAACGATCGCATAGGGGAAGTGACCGGACTGACTTTCCTGAGCCACCTAACGTGAGAGTCTGGGCGGGTTGTTGATCTCCGTTCAGGTTGTGGTTGGTGGTGGGAACAACAGCAAGCTCCAGACGGAGGGAAGGCCCGGCTCGGCGGGCCTGACCGGAGT
>DASRKU010000402.1:0-7201 GCA_035648815.1 Verrucomicrobiia bacterium
AGCTGCCCAACTGCGAGTACCGGGTTTACCTGGAAAATGTCGTGGGTGAGGCGAAGCGGCCGGCGAAAAACTCATGAGTTCAACTGTCATTGTTCTGGGCGCAACCGGGTATATGGGCCAAACCTTCGCTCAGGAACTCGAAGCGCGCGGACACTCCGTCAAGAGGCTTTCCCGCAAGCAAGTCGATTACGCGCGATTCGATGTTCTCCTGAAATATTTGCGCGAGGCCGGCCCGGACTTCCTTGTCAATGCGGCGGGGTACACCGGCAAGCCGAATGTGGACGCTTGCGAGATTTTCAAAGCCGACACGCTGGTGGGCAACACGCTGTTGCCGCAAACCATCGCCCACGCCTGCGAGGCGGCCGGCGTGCCATGGGGCCACATCTCCTCGGGATGCATCTATTCGGGCGCGAAAATCGGGCAGGGCGGCCAGGTGCGAACCGAAAAGGATTTGAACACGCCGGAGCTGAAGGCGCTGGTCGCCGGCGGAGGCAAGGGCATCCACGGTTTCATTGAAACCGATCCGCCCAATTTCTCATTCCGCGATCCGCCTTGCAGCTTTTACAGCGGGACCAAAGCCCTGGCCGAGGAAGCCATCGCCGGGATCGGACGCAGTTATATCTGGCGCCTGCGCATTCCCTTCGACCAGTTCGACAACCCGCGCAATTATCTCAGCAAAGTCCAGCGCTACCCCAAAGTCTACGACAACGTCAACTCCATCTCGCATCGCTCCGATTTCACGCGGGCGTGCCTGGATTTATGGGAGCGCGGCGCGCCCTTGGGAACCTATAACGTGACCAATCCCGGGTTTGTGACGACGCGACAGGTGGTCGAGTTGATCCAGGAAATTTTGAAGCCGAACCGCCGATTCGAGTTCTGGCTCAATGACGAGGAGTTCTACCGCGTGGCCGCCAAAACGCCGCGATCCAATTGCGTGCTCGACAACTCGAAACTGCTCTCCGCCGGCGTGCGCATCCGCCCCGTCATCGAAGCCCTGCGCGATTCGCTCCGGCAATGGCAGCCCGAGAAGAAGACATAACCGACCGTTCGCCCACTCATGAATCTACTCATCACCGGCGGCGCCGGGTTCATCGGCTCAAATGTCATCCATCACGTCATCGACCGTCCCGAGATCCGGCGACTGGTCAATCTCGATTGCCTCACGTATGCCGGGCACTTGATCAACCTCAAAGGCGTGGATCGCAATCCCAAATACGTGTTCGAAAAGGTCGATTTGCGCGATAAGCCCGCGGTGTTCGAAACGGTGCGCAAACACGCAATTACTCACGTGATGCACCTGGCCGCCGAATCGCATGTCGACCGATCCATCACCGGCCCCGGAGATTTCATCCATACCAACGTGGTTGGCACGTTCAACCTGCTGGAAGCCTGCCGGGAGTGCTGGACTGCGGCGCCCTCAAAACTGGGCGACTGCTGTTTTCACCATGTTTCCACAGACGAAGTGTACGGCAGCCTGGGGGCGACCGGATATTTCACCGAAACGACGCCCTATGCGCCCAATTCGCCGTATTCGGCCAGCAAAGCCGCCAGCGACATGCTCGTGCGCGCGTATCACCATACGTATGGATTGCGCACGGTCATCACCAATTGTTCGAACAACTACGGGCCTTACCAGTTCCCGGAAAAACTCATCCCGGTCGTGATCCAAAGCATTTGCGCTCGCAAACCCGTGCCGGTGTATGGCGATGGACTCAATGTTCGCGACTGGCTTTACGTGCGCGATCATGCCGAAGCTCTTTGGCTGGTGCTGACGCGGGGCAAAGCGGGCGAGACCTATAATATTGGCGGGCACAATGAATGGGCCAACATTCACATTGTGGAACTAATCTGCGATTTGATTGACGAGATGCAGCCGCAGCTTGGTGGCAATTCGCGCAAACTCATTGCCTTTGTCAAAGACCGCCCCGGCCACGACCGCCGCTACGCGATCGATGCCGGAAAGATCCAAAAGGAGCTGGGTTGGGTTCCCGCCCACCAGTTCCAGCAAGGCATCCGCGAGACGGTTCGGTGGTACCTGGATAACCAGGAGTGGGTGGCAACCGTAAAGGCTAAAGGCTGAACGGCGCCAGTCCAGTCGCGCGGCAAGAGGCGAACGCGCGAGCACGTGGAGTGCGTCCGGTTTACCGGCGCTCTGGATTGGACTGTGTCACGGGCTAAGATTACGCAAGGGACTGTAAATCCAGAGCGGCGCTGAAGCACACGCACTCCAGACGCTTCGCGCAAGCCTGGCACGTGGCAAAAGGCTAACGCGCAGTTCATCGTATGCGTCCGGCTGCGCGCAGCGCAGCCCTACCCTCCTGTTTTTTTGAATAATCTGATCTGACACAGCTTGACAGGCATGAGTTAATGGACTTATCGTCGTGCCCGAAGCACACGATTTGTGGTCAACAACTGTGTCCAGAACCATATCCGGCTACCAGCGCTGATCCTTTCCGCAGCAGTCCTCTTCTTGTTTCCACCGCTTCACCTCGCAGCAGATACAAACAGTGCTCCCCTGATTGTCAGCGTGACGGCGGTGGATAATGCCAGCCAATCGGGACGGCCGGGCCTTTTTACCGTCACCCGGTCCGGAGATACCCTGCAGGACTTGACGGTCGAGTATTCCATAGGCGGCGATGCGGTGAACGGCTCTGATTACGAGCGGCTGTCCGGCAGAGTTGTGATCCCGGCAGGGGAATCGTCTCAATCGATCGATGTCATGCCGATCGACGGGTTCACGGAGGGAGCGGACCGGAGCGTCATGGTCACCCTGGTTCCGCGCAACCAGCCGTTTGCATGGGTGGTGCTGCCCGATACTCAGTACTACACGGAACAGGACTTTGGAGCGACAGAGGAAGTTTTCAAGTCGCAGACCAGATGGATCGTCAGCCACAAAGACGAACTCAATATCTCTTTTGTCCTGCACGAAGGAGACGTCACCGACGACAACTCTGCCTGGGAATGGGCCAACGGGCGGGATGCGATGAACATCCTTGACGGCGTGGTTCCCTATGTTGTGACTGCCGGCAATCATGACGGGATGAACACAAGCCAAAACCTCACGACACTTTACAACCAGTATTTTCCGGTCTCCAAATTCCAAGCTCTTCCCAATTTCGGCGGAGTTTTTGAAAGCAATCGGATGGAAAATTCCTACCACCTTTTCAGCGCCGGCGGGGTGGATTGGCTGTTGTTATCCCTGGAATTTGGTCCGCGCGACAGCGTGCTGGATTGGGCGGGACAGGTGCTGACGAACTACCCGGATCGGCGCGCGATCCTGCTGACGCACGCTTACGTCTTTTCGGATAACAAGCTTCTGACCAGGTCCGTTAACGAGGCGCCTCCCACGGCCTACGGACGCATGAACACCGGAACCGATATTTGGGAAAAGCTGATGCGATCCTGCCCCACCATGGGTTTTGCTTTTTCCGGCCATTGCCTGGGCGCCGGGCGGCTGGTGCAGACCGGCGATTTCGGCAACCAGGTGTTTGAAATGCTCGCCGATTACCAGGCTGAAGTGCTCGGCGGCGCCAGTTACCTGCGCATCGTCCGGTTCTATCCCGACCAGGACCGCATGACGGTGCAGACCTACTCGCCTTGCCTCGATGACTGGCGCACCAATTCAGACGACCAATTCGAGTACACAAATCTCGGCGTCTTCACCAACACTGTCCCTGGTTACCAGGTGGACACTGAATCGGCGGCCGCCACCCTCATCATCACGAACGAGAACGTCGATTTGAATCCCCCGGAGTTGAGTGGACTGAGCTATGTTGGAGTGCCCCCGGTCTTTTCGGTCTCGTTTGATAAGCCCCTGGACGCGGAATCAGCCCAGGCCCTTACCAATTATGTTTTTGATCCGGAAATCCCGATTTGCAGCGCCGTGCTGATGCCTGACGGAAAAACAGTTTCGCTTGCCACAACGAACGACCTGGTCCCTGGCCAATATTACACGCTCACCGTGCAGCATGTGAAGGACTGTTCCCGCGCAACGAACGAAATGACAGAACCGGCTGTCGAGGGTTTCACCTACGCTCCTGTGCTGCTCTTTGATTATTTCGACGGAGACGGGCTGCAAGACTGGACCGTTGTGGATCAGGGCACGATCAGCGCGCCGTCCATGTGGCGCGAGGTGTCAGGGCAACTGATGCAGCTTTCAGGGATCTACGGGCCAAATAGCTGGGCAACCAGCCAGCGCAAGGGAACGTTCTGTTACTGGAATGATCCACAGGCACTCAATTGGAGCAATACCACGTTCTCTGTCATCTTTCACGTCGAAGACAACGACGGAGTGGGTGTGCTGTTTCGATATCAAAATCCCTCCAATTACTATAAGCTCGAGCTCGATTCGCAGGCAAATTTCCGAAAGTTATTTAAAGTGCTGGACGGCGTTGAAACCACGCTTGCAACGGAGACCAATGGTTACAGTATCCGCCGCGATTATACGCTGAGGGTTGAAACATCGGACGACCAAATTACCGTGTCCCTCAATGGTGTGGTCCTCTTCGGGGGAACGATCACCGATCCGTCCATCAACTGCGGCACGGTGGCCCTGTATTCCTGGTCCAATAGAAGCGCGTTCTTTCGAAACTTGAAAGTGACGCCGCTTAAACGCTGGCCTCGCATCACTATCCAGAATCCCACAAACGGCGCCGCCCTCACTCCCGACAATTGCACCGTCATCCTGAATCCTTCCGATCCCGACGGCCTCATCAAGAGAGTTGATCTGTTCCTTGGGAGCTTGCTGATGACATCGCTCACGAATCCGCCTTACAGCTATGCATGGAGCAACATTTCTGCCGGCGTTTATACATTGACGGCACAAGTCATCGATGATGCCGGCCCCATCGGCTACTCCACCCCGGTCACAGTTTCAATTTCGGTTTCCCCTCCCAAACTCATCGTGACCACCGAGCCCATGGGCCAATCCGTGTGGGAAGGACAAGCCGCCATGTTTTCTGTCCGCACCAGCGGCGTGCGCCCGGTTTCCTACCAATGGCTTTGGGAGGGCCAGCGCATTCCAGGCGCTACGAATCCATACCTCATCCTGGACAACGTCCATCCTGAGGACGCGGGAGATTACACCGTCGTAATCAGCAACATCTCAGGCAAGGTCTTCAGTGATGCGGCGGTATTGTCCGTCAACCAGGTGGTGCCGCCTCCGGCCAATACAAACCCTCCGCCATCCGTAGTCTTTCCTGCGATTCAATTGGCTGAGACGGGCGTGCCGCTGGTGTCCGTGGCCGCCAACGGGGTTTCCACCTGCACCATCGAATGGTCCTCCGATTGCCTGTCCTGGAGCCCCTTGCTCAGCCTGACCAATAACGGCGCGACGTCCTATTTTGCGGACCAGGATGGCTCGGCCCAGTCCTGCCGGTTTTACCGCGCTGTCGCGCAACCCTGATCGGCGGTTCCTAATTTTCAATGCGATTTGCCTGTATCTCCAAGGCTCCTGTCTTTACCCGCGGGCAGCCATCGCGGATAATGTTTTCCTGAAGTCAGAGCCTCAATGACAGCGCCGCCGGTCACTGGCTGGCCCCAACCCGAGTTTCAAAGATGTATAAATCGCACCGCCTTCCCGCCTTATGCCGACCCTCACCCCAGCCCTCTCCCATCGGATGGGAGAGGGAGAATTGGGTCACGCGTTGGGTGCAAACCATAGCGCAAGTAAATCTAAAGCGCTGGGTGGCTGTTCCCTCTCCCGTCGGACGGGAGAGGGTTAGGGTGAGGGTTTTCCGCTTTTTTCAATTGATCATTTGCGCCCTGTTGATGCTGCATAATCGCGCCCACGCCGCCTTGCTGGCCTATGAACCCTTCACGAATCCGCCCGGAGCCAGCATCATCGGATCCGCAGGCGGTTTGGGATTCTCAGGGGCATGGCAAGCCAACAGCAGCGGCGGAGTTGCCACCAATACCGGTTATGCTCTCGCTTATACTGATAGCTCGAGCAATGTTCTGATCACAACCGGGGGAGCCGGTTTCTTCCAGGGCCTGACGTCCGCCAATACCAGCATGCAACCCACCCGCATGCTCACCCAGGCCCGCGGAACCAACGGCACCGACGGCGTCACTACCTGGATCAGTTTCCTCGCAGTCCGGCAGGGGCCCTCTGTCGCCGGTGCCAATCCCTTCCCCCGCGGAGCCAATATCGCCCATGACATCAACGCGAACGCCCTCCAAAAACTCGCGGCCGGAAACAGCAGCGGCGCCTCCTCCAATACCGTCGGCCTCATCCCTCAGGGCAATTCCGCAAATCTGAAATCCTCCGCAATCAGCTTCTCCTCCACCAACCTCATCATCGTGCGCATCGACCACCTCGCCGGCTCGGCCAACGACAATGCTTACTTGTTCGTGAACCCCAGCCTCGCAACCGAGCCCGCCGTCGGCCAGGCCAATGCCAGCAGCCTCGGTTCCTTTGATTTTTCGTTCGATCGCATCCGCGTCTTCGCCGGAGGCAATGCCAGCGCGTCCCAGCCATACGCCGAACTCGTCATCGATGAATACCGTGTCGGTGAAACCTACGCCGATGTGACCCCGCACACTTCCCCGCAGTCTCCTGTAACCGACATCGTCATCACCAATATCGCCTCGAGTGCTGGAAAGATCGTGATTTCCGGCGCGGGCGGACCGGGCGGCGGGACGTTCCTTCTGCTGGCGACCGGGGATCTTGCCGCGCCGGTCTCGACATGGCCGGTCACTTCCACGAATCACTTTGACTCCGGCGGTCTGTTCAACGTCACCAGTTCAGTCGCTCCGCCTCCAACGTTCTACCGATTGCAGGTGGCCCCGGCGCCTCCGGCCAATCCGCCTGTGATTAATGCCGGGCCCACAAACGTTACGGTCCTGCCGGGACAAAGCGCTTTGTTCGGAATTGATTTCACCGGCGACGCCCCGCTCAGCTTCCAATGGTTCTTTAATACCAACGCGCCGATCGCCAACGGCACAAACGCCACCCTGAACCTCGCCGGCGTTCAGGCCACCAACGCCGGCAGCTATTCGGTCCGCGTCACCAACTCCGCAGGCTCCGCAACCAGCGGGTTTGCCATCCTGACCGTCCTGGCTCCGCCAGCCATCACGTCGCAACCCTCCGGCCTGTCTGTGGCAGCCGGGAGTTCCGCGTCGTTCTCCGTGACGGCGCTCGGTTCGGGCACGCTTTCTTACCAGTGGTATTTCAACACCAACACAGTCCTGACGAATGCCA
>DASRKU010000403.1:0-7859 GCA_035648815.1 Verrucomicrobiia bacterium
CCATTCGGTTTACCAGCCAAACAAAATCGTGCTGGGCAATGCCGGCCCGGTCCAGGAATTCTCCCGCACACTCCACCCCCACAACGGTCCGCTCGTTTACCTGTGCTCCGGAACCTCCTGCCAACCGCCGACTGCGGACGCTGCGACGCTCCTGCGCCTGCTGGGTTGAAACGCCGCAAGTTCGCACAGCAAGCCGAAGGCTTGCCAGAAAGTAGTCGGGGATCGTAGCGCAGCGAAGATCTCCGGTAAGGATTTATTAAATTGGCGCATCCTGAAAGGATGCCAGAACTCTGCGACCTCTTCGAGGTCGATCAGACTTTTCGAACGCGATCCGGAGGTTTTCGCTCCGCTGCAACCTCCGGCTACTCTCTGCCAACCCTCTTCGAGGTTGGACCGGCTATGCTCCTCCAGCACCGGGCGGAGGACCTTCCAGACATTGTCGGCCACAACCTGATGTCCTTCGGCTGTCGGATGAATTTGGTCGGCCTGGTTCAGATCCCGTTTGCCACCCACCCCTTCAAGCAGGAAAGGAACAAGCGCGGCGTGATTGGAAGCCGCCAGGCCGGGAAATACTTTCTGAAAAGCCGCAGCGTATTCCTCACCCATGTTGGGCGGCATCTGCATCCCCGCAATCACAATCCGGGCGCGGGGATATACCTGCTTCACGCGATCGATGATGGCCTGCAGGTTCGTCCGCGTGGCCGAGGGCGGCAGCCCGCGCAAACCATCGTTGGCGCCAAGTTCCAAAATCAAAACGTCCACCGGCCGCTTCAGCACCCAGTCCACTCGCCCCAAACCATCGGCGCTGGTGTCTCCACTGACACCCGTATTGACGACCCGCCAGCGAAGTCCTGCGGCGTCGATCTTCTTCTGCAATAAAGCGGGAAAGGCTTCCTCGGGCGCAACACCCAGCCCGGCAGCCAGGCTGTCCCCCAACACAACGATCGTTTTTAACCCGGCGGAGTCTTCAGGTGGATTCTCAGCCCTGGCAAACAAGAGGCTCGCCAGGAGCACCGCAACTATTCCGCAACAGAATCGAAATTTCATAATGCCTTGCATCCGCAAATTGCAGCAACGAACGACATATCCTGCTTTCCGTCAATCGCAGAAACCCTGAATTTCCCTGAGTCGCCCAGAGCTGCGACCCCCTGCGAGGTCGATTGGAATCGTGAGCGCGCCGGTGGTATCGCGGCGCCTCCGCTGCGCTACAGCGTCACTTATCTATCACCCCTTCGGGGTAAGGATTCAACCCGGAGGGTTGCCAGATAGTAGCCGGAGATTGAAAATCTCCGGTAACGAATTTTTAAATGATTGCACCCCGGGAGGGGTGCCAGAGGCTCTGCCACCCCTCCAGGGTGAATCGTTCTCCAAATTGGAAACCGGAGGTCTGCGACCTCCGGCTACTCTCTGCCAAGCCTCCGGCTTGGGAAGCGAAAACCGGCTTTAATTCGGCCTCGGATGCATGTATGGAAGAACGGTGAATTCATCTGCCATACTCGAGGCGCGCGATCTGACGAAGTCCTATCCGACCGTGAATGGCCCGTTGGTCGTGCTGCATGAGGTCAGCTTCGCGCTGCGCCCGGGTTCCACCTGCGCCATCGTGGGTCCGTCGGGCAGCGGCAAATCGACCCTGATCGGCCTCTGCGCCGGCATGGATTTGCCCACCACCGGGGAGGTGAGCCTGGACGGCGCCAGCCTTGGAGCTCTGGATGAAGACGGCCGCGCGCGCATCCGGTGCGAGAAAGTGGGTTTCGTGTTTCAAATTTTTCAACTGATTCCCACGCTGACGGCGCTGGAAAATGTCATGGTCCCGTTGGAATTGCGCGGACAGCGAAACGCGCAACCCCAGGCGGAGGTTTTGTTGGGCAAGGTCGGCCTCGGGGATCGGCTCACCCATTATCCCGCCCAGCTCTCGGGAGGCGAACAACAGCGCGTCGCCCTGGCCCGCGCGTTCATTCACAGCCCCAAAATCCTCTTCGCCGATGAACCCACCGGGAATCTCGATGCCGACACAGGCCGCATGATCATTGAGACTCTCTTCGCGCTCAACCAGGAGGCCGGAACAGCCCTGGTGCTGGTGACGCATGACAATGAACTCGCCAAACGCGCCCAACAGATCATTCGGTTGAAAGGCGGACGCATTGTGGATGGGAATTGAAATGCGAAATCCGCCTTTGCTTTCATCGTGGACGTGGAAAATGGCCTGGCGCGACAGCCGGACCGGCAGAGGAAAATTGCTGCTCTTTTCCTTTTCCATCGTGTTGGGCGTCGCTGCATTGACGGCGATCGGATCCCTGAGGCGGAACTTGCAGGACGCGATCGAGCAGCAGGCCAAGTCGCTTCTTGGCGCTGATTTGGTGATCAACTCGCGGGACGCATTCACGCCGGAACAGGAGCTATGGCTTCAGGGACTCGGCGGCCAGCAATCCCGGGAAGTCTCCTTCGCCAGCATGCTGTATCTGCCGAGGACCGGCAGCACCCGGCTGGTGCAGGTCCGCGCGTTGGGCGGCGGGTTTCCATTTTATGGCGGGATGGAAGCCGACCCGCCCGCGGCCGCGAATTTCCGGCGTTCCGGCGGAGCCCTTGTCGAAGACTCTTTGCTGCGGCAATACCAGGCAACCGCCGGGGACGAGCTGAAGATAGGCAAGCTGACCACGCGCATCGCAGGGGCGCTCAGGAAAGTCCCGGGCGAAACAATCGCAATGTCCGCCATCGCGCCCCGCGTCTACATTTCCCTGGAAGATTTGCCCAAAACAGGCTTGCTGCAGGAGGCCAGCCTGGCGCGATACCGAACCTATTTCAAATTCGACGCAGGTGTCGATGTGCCGAAGCTCATCACTCGGATTCAGCCGGAGCTCAAGAAGTTTCGATTCAGCGCGAGCACCGTGGAAGAGCGAAAACGGGAACTCGGCCGGTCGCTGGAAAATCTCTATGGATTTTTGAACCTGGCCGGGTTCGTGGCGCTGCTGCTGGGAGGGGTTGGAGTGGCGAGCGCCATTTTCGTGCATGTGAAACAAAAGCTCGGAACTGTGGCGATCCTGCGCTGCCTGGGCGCCTCCATTTCACAGACGTTCTGGGTGTACCTCGCCCAGGGAATTGCCCTCGGGTTGATCGGAACCATGCTGGGCGCCGGGTTGGGTGTCGCCATCCAGGGCGCGCTGCCCAGGGTCCTGGCCGATTTCATACCCTTCGACTATCAGTTTCACGTGATGTGGCTTCCGGTGGCGCGGGCGGCGCTGACGGGCTTTGTGATTTGTTTTTTGTTTGCGCTCCTGCCGCTTTTGAGTGTGCGCCGGGTTTCGCCGCTGGCGGTCCTGCGCTCTTCAGTGGAGAGCGAAAGCAAGCGGCGCGATCCGTGGCGCTGGGCAACCGGCGCCTGCCTGGGCCTGTGCGTCTTTGGATTTGCCATGACCCAAAGTCAAAACCGTTGGGTCGGACTGTGGTTTGCCATCGGAGTCGGCGTGGCCTTCGCCGCTCTCGCAATCACGGCGAAATTGCTCATATGGACAACACGCTGGTGTGTTCCTCATCAATTCCCGTACACCGTCAGGCAAGGCATCGCCAATCTAAATCGGCCCAATAACCGCACGCTGCTGGTCCTGCTGGCGCTCGGGTTGGGAACATTCCAAATGACGACAATGTACCTGGTGCAACACAGCCTGCTCAGGGAGTTCATCGTCGGCACCGGCCCACGACAGCCCAATGCCGTGCTGTTCGACATCCAGGGCGCCCAGCTCCAGCAGGTCACGAAAATCGTGCAGTCGGAACATCTCCCCATTCTCGATGAGACGCCCCTGATCTCGATGCGGCTCAGCTCGGTAAAAGGCAACGCGGTGGATCAAATCCTGGGAAACACCAACCGAACGCGAGGCCACACCTGGGCGTACCGCCGCGAATACCGCAGCACATACTCGGACCATTTGCGCGATGGAGAAAAGATCGTGGCCGGCAAATGGATCCCACAGGTGACCAATGCCGCCGAAAGTATTCCCATTTCACTAGAGCAGGGAATTGCCCGCGACCTTCACGTAGGATTGGGAGATGAACTGGGCTTTGATGTCCAGGGTGTGCCAATATCCACACGCATCGCGAGCTTGCGCGAAGTGGAATGGCGTCGGATTCAGCCGAATTTCTTTGTGGTATTTCCACGCGGCGTCCTGGAAAGCGCGCCCGCCATGCACGTGATCGTCACCCACGTGGCCTCCGCCGACCAATCCGCCCGGCTCCAACGCGAAGTGATCCAGGAATTCCCCAATGTCTCGGCCATTGATTTGACGCTGGTCGTGCAGTCGATTGATTCGATCCTTCGCAAGATAGCGTTTGTGATCCGGTTCCTGGCGATGTTCACAGTCGCGACGGGTGTTTTGGTGATGATCACGGCGCTCCTGACCAGCCGGTACCAGCGTTTACAGGAATGCGTTCTGCTGCGCGCCCTGGGTGCTTCGCGCGGCCAGATCCTCCGGATCCTGGGCATTGAATATTGCTGCCTGGGCCTGCTCGCTGGATTGACTGGAACCCTGCTGGCGACGCTTGCGGCCTGGGCCCTGGCCAGGTTTGTGTTTCACACGGGCTTCACACCGGCTGCAGCGGGGATTTTGGTTCCGCTTCTCAGCGTCCCGGCGCTGACGCTGATCACGGGCTTCCTGATAAGCCGGGGCGCGCTGAAGCAGCCTCCCCTTTCCATGCTGCGCTCGGAATAGCGGCACCACGATGTGGAAAGACCACCCATTCCTGGCAAAGATTTGAAACGTGCCCTCACCCTAACCCTCTCCCGTCCGACGGGAGAGGGAACAGGAGCCAGCGCTTTGGATTCTGTTGCACCATTGTTGCAACCAACGCGCGAACCACTTCTCCCTCTCCCATCGGATGGGAGAGGGATGGGGTGAGGGTTGCTTTGCCGTCGTTACGGCCTTGTCGCGCTGTTGTCCGTGATGAATCCTGCGGGAACGATCAGCATTTGCCCCACTGCCGCATGCGATCCAGGGTCTTCTCGACGGCAATCATCGGGGGATACAAGTCACTCTCATATTCCACGATATACCACTCTGTTCCGGCAGTGGTCTCGCACAGGCGGAAAATGTCCTTCCACGCCAGCTCGTCATCGCCGACGAGCGCGCCGGGTTTGGATTTCGAGAATCCCTTGACGTGAATACTGGCCGCTCGTCCCGGAAACTTCTTCAGCAGCAGCACGGGATCGGCGCCCGCGGAGGCGGCATTGGCAGTATCCAACTGGATCGCCACCTCTTTGCGCGTGCGCTTGAAAAATATCTCCCACGGCATCCCGCCTTCCAGCGACTTAAATTCAGTTTCGTGATTGTGATACCCGATGCGCATGCCGTGCGGCTTCAGGTTTTCCGCAACCTCGCTGCAGAGATCGGCTGCGCGCTCCCACGACGCTTTGTCGACTGTATATTTACTCGGAAACATCCGGACAATCAGGAAGGAATTTCCGAGCGTCTGGTTGAATTCAACGGTTCCGGAAAGTTTGTCTCCCAGCATGTCGTCCAGGTAAATATGGGTGCCGCAACATTTCAGTCCCGATTCGTCAAGCATCCGCCGCAGTGTTTTGGCATCGCGCTTGAAATAATCGGCGAACTCCACGCCCTTGTAGCCCATCTTGCCCAGGGCTGCCAGTGTGCCGGGGAAGTCTTTGGCGCAATCATTGCGCACCGAGTAGAGCTGCACGCCAAAGGGAATGCGATTGCCGCCATACTCTTTTGGGCTCATCAGGCTCGAGCAGCCCGTGATGGCCAGCGCTCCCGCTGTCGCTGCGCTTGTTTTTAAAAAATCCCGCCGGGAAATGGAATTGGTTTTCACACAAAACAGATATCAGATTCCGCCGCGTCTGCCAGCTTTTCCAAACTCACTTGGCACGGGCGCGCTGCGTGCTGCGCTTCTCCCCTCTCACCTCCCACCTCTCCCCTGCATTAGATGTAATACATCTTTTCCTTCGCGTCGCTTTGCTCGAGTAGTTGCTGAAAGTTAACCTTGTCGGCTGCCTCGTCGGCGGCTGACTTCAAGCGCTGCCAGGCGCGCCGGAGTTCGGGCGGGCAGTTGGGATCGCCAAAGGCGGGCGTATCGAATACTTCCCCGTGCACCGCGCGCAGCACATCTCCAAACGTGATTTCGGCCGGGGGACGCCCCAGCAAGTACCCCCCTTCCTTTCCACGCACGCTCTTGGCAATTCCCTGCGCTTTCAATTCTATCAAAATTTGAATGAGATAATTGGCCGGGATCCCCTGCCCGGAAGCGAGATCTTCCACTCGCAACGCAGCCCCGGTCGGGAAATGCCGGGCCAGCCCCAGGACAGCACGCGTCGCATAATCGCTTTTAACGGAGAGTTTCACGAAAATTATTCTAGCCTCTCACAAGGCCTAAATAAACCGCGAAATAGTTCCCGGTTGGTCGAGAGTCGAATGTCGAGGGTCGAGAGCAAGACGCCCTCACCCCGTCCCTCTCCCGTCCGACGGGAGAGGGAGGTCGACAACCTCGCACTTCTCACTTCTCACCTCTCACCAAGTTCTGATCCAGCCACTCCAGGCTCCGCGCCCACATCGTCGGCGTGTACAAATGCCCCTGGTTTGGATAGATGACACTCTGAAACCTGCCTTCTTCACCATACAACCTGTATACCGGGCCCACCGCCGATTCGATCGCGCGAATGCCCTCCACCGGTGACGTGCTGTCGCGATCACCATCCAGGAACAACACCGGACGCGGAGCAATGAGCGCCACAATGGCTTCGGTGTCGAAATGCCTGAGCACGTTGGGAACGTAATAATAAATGCTGTGTGCCTGAAGCAGCCCCTGCCCGATCAGGTTTTGGTAGCGCGTCAGACAGCAAATCGCCACTCCCGTCTTGAGCCTATCCTCCAACGCCATCAGCCACCATGCCCGGGTCGCGCCCATGCTCATACCCATGACCCCAATCCGGTTTGGATCCACTTCCGGCCGGGACTCCAGGTAATCCAGCGCCATCAAATCATCGCGCAAAATCATGCCCCAAAGCGTCCGTCCAACCCACAGGTTGAATTTGGTGGCAGTTTGTTCTCCCTGGCTGCCTTTTTCCTTCGAGCCTCCGGGGCCTGCGCCGTTCCGCTCGCCAAAACAATAGGAGTCAATGGCCAAAACCACGTACCCGCGCCGGGCCAAAGCGGGCCCCGGCGCCTCGGGCGTATGTTTGGACTGGAACAACTCCTCTTTTCCAACTTCATATTCCCCTCCGTGCCAGTGACAATAGAGAACGGCCGGCGATCTGGACAAAACATTGGTGGGAAGGAGCAGATACCCGGGAACGATGGACCCGGCCCCGTTGTCGAATTCAAATTTTTCAAGGGTAAATCCCTCCTTGTTCTGGCGTGAAAGAACCCTCACCTCGGGTTTCCTGGGCCGCGGCGGCAATGTCCCCATCAGCTCCCAAAGTTCCGCCCGGATCCGCTCCCGTTGCCGCTGCCAGTCGGATTTCGAAGCAGGAACGCTGAAGGGAGGCGCCAGGTCCGCATGAGCCAGCCATTGCCCGGCCACAGGTTGCTGCTCCTGCCCATTCAAAACACCCGCGGTCAATTGGAGCATAGCCAGGGCGCAAGCGGCGCCCCGAACGAAACGGAATTCCGAAGTTTCAAACACGCGGAAAGAAAGCTCGCTCATGCGCCCACCTTGTCCTGTTGCGGCCCGCACTTCAATTCCCGATCGCATCCGCACGGCCTGTGAATTTTTCGGCGCTGATCGCGCGCCTCCAATTGACAAGGCGCGATCCTGATGCAGTTTTGTCTGTCTGCTGTATAAGAAATGAGAACATCGAAGTTAAACTCCTCAGAAAAGGTCCCGGTGACGCCAGTCCTGGGCGAGCTGTGCAGGTC
>DASRKU010000404.1:0-16487 GCA_035648815.1 Verrucomicrobiia bacterium
GCCCCCTCCCAAGCCCATCTTCTCCGTTCCCCAGCGGATGTTTTGATCGTCAGCTATTCCCAGCGCAACACGCGCACAGTCGTTCCCTGGCCTAGTGTCGTCCTGGCCGGCACATCCACAAGGCCGTTGGCCGACAACAACGAACTCAGAGTGTGAGAAGCCTGCACGCCCGCGGAACGGACATTTCCCTGGGCATCCATGCATACCCTGACGAAATGGCGCCGACCGCCGGGATTGGCGAGCGGCTCGGCAAGCACACCCGGCGAACCGGGCAACTCGATTGCTCCAGCCCCTTGCCAACGCTCCAGCGCCGGTCGCACCAGCACCAGGAAAGTCACCACGGCGGAAATCGGGTTTCCAGGCAGCCCAAACAAAAACTTGTCCGCCAGCCGGCCAAAGCTAAAGGGTTTGCCGGGTTTGATCGCCACTTTCCAGAACTGGATTTTCCCGCCAAGTTGCTCAAAGGCGCTCTTTGTAAAATCCATTTCGCCAACCGAAACTCCGCCACAACTGACCACCAGGTCGCATTCCGCAAAGGCGCGGTCCAAAGCCTCGCGCGCCGCCTCCGGCACATCCGGAACCAGCGGGTATGTTCTGGCAATCCCACCGGCCCGTTGAACCAGCAACGCAAGCCCCACCCGATTGCTCTCGTAAATCTGACCCGGCCCAAGAGCTTCTCCGGCTTCCTTGAGTTCAGATCCGGTGGCGATGACCCCGACGACAGGGCGTCGTCCCACGCTGATCTGACCCACGCCCTCTGCCGCCAAAAGCATCAGCCGGCCCAGTGATAGACGATCCCCGGGTTGCACCAGCATTGTCCCCCGCTTCATGTCTTCACCGCAAAAGCGCACATTCTCCCACGGCTTCACCGGATCAACCACCAGCACTTCCTCAGGTTGGCCGGGAACAATGCGCGTATCCTCCTGCATCACGACTGCATCGGCACCTTGAGGCATCGGCGAACCGGTGAACAACCGAACGCAACATCCGGCCGCCAACTCTCCAGATGACCCTTGACCCGCCGGCACCAGGCCCGTCAATCGAAGTGTCACCGGCACGCGGGGACTGGCCGCCGCAACATCGGCCGCCCGAACCGCGTAACCATCCATGGATGAATTGTCGAATACCGGCAGATCGATGCCTGCGATGATCGCATCCAAAGCGATCCGGCCCTGCGCCTGGTCCAGGGACACCGTTTCCCGGAAAGGAGTGGGAACGACAGCCAGGATCCTCGCCAGGGCCTCTTCGAGTTCAAGCATCCGCTTGTGTTAACTCCGAACCGGATCTTTGGAAACCAGGAAATGCGCGCCTCCGAAACCCTCACCCGGCCTCTGGCCACCCTCTCGCATCGGATGGGAGAGGGATGGGGTGAGGGTGCCTTCGTCGTTCGTCCCTCGACCCTCGACTCCCTTAAGGCCTTTTGCCAGTCCGCACTTCGTAGAGATACTGGATCAGGTCGAATGGGCCGGAAACAGTCACGCGACCGGAGTTGATCATGTCCACCCTCTCATCGTGCAATTTCTTCAGCTCAGCCACGTCGAGCCAGCACCCGTCGCAGCTTGGGCATTCATGGATGTGAACCTGGCTTCCGGGAGTCAGCAGAACGCGCTTGAGTTGCACGGTCTCGCAGCGAGGACATTGGCGCGGCCCGGCCGGGTCGGTGACGACTGTGCTGTCGCTCTGGCCCAGCAGCAATTCGCCGACGGCCTCCGCGTCGCGGTCGACTTGCTCCATCTCCAGTGTGTCAAACCACATGCCTCCGCAGCCCGCCTCGCAGATGCGCACGCTCAGGCTGCCGATCTGTTTTTCCGAAAGACTGGATTGGCAAGCGGGACATTGCATATCTCTGGTAGGGCTGCGCTGCGCGCAGCCTTCTAAGGCGCCTTCGGCCGATTTTGATACTTTTCGTAAAGCCGGGTATGGCGGTTCTCAAGGTTTATCTCGTTTCCCGCAATCCACATCCTTCTCACCCGCGTCCGGATATCAAAAATATCGCCGTCCGCCAGGAACACGGTCGCTTCCTTGCCGGGTTCAATGGACCCGATGCGGCTATCGAGTCCCAGCACTTGTGCCGGATAGAGCGTGATGGCTTTCAGCGCTTCGGGCGCGGGGAGCCCGAAGGCAACCGCCTGCGCGGCGGCATAAGGAAGATTTCGGGTGAGCGGAGCAATGAAGGTGTCGGCTCCTAGGCCCAACAGGACCTTCACACCGGCCTTCTGGAGGATTCCCGGACCGCTAAAGGTCACGTCATAGGAATCACTGTCCCGGGGTGGTTGGGTGAAAACGCGTTCGTAAATGACGGGAATCTGATTGCTGGCGAGCAGTTCCGCCACTCGCCACGCATCCTGGCCGCCAACCAGACAAATCCTGTAATGGTTTGTGCGCGCCCAGTCCTCAGCGGATTGTATCTGCCGCAATTCATCCGCATGCACAAAAATGGGCGACTCCCCCCGAACATACGGCAGCATGGCTTCCCATGCGGGAATCACCTTGGGCGCCTCCGCCCGGTGCTGGGCCGCCGCATTCTTCGCGCCGGCATACGCCTTGGCTTCTTCAAAAAAATCCTCCAGCGCCCGCAGCTTCTTGCGCCGTTCCTTGCCCTGGTCCTCCAGCGATTTCCACTTCGAAGGATCCGCAAATCGTTCCTTGGGCGTCACATTCAAATCAAAGCCCGGCCAGTAAACGTGGAGCGCCGCGGGCTTCTTCACCACCATCTGCTCGAACGTCCATCCGTCCATCGCCAGCAACGCGGATTGACCCGACACGACGCCCCCTTGCGGACTGGGCTCGAAATACCCAATGCCGTTTGCGCGCGTCACAGGTATCAACTCCGAATCCGGGTTCACAGCAATCCAGGATTCCACGTCCGGTGTGTAATCGCCCACTTCGGCGGTATCCAGGGTCGCCCGGACACCTTCGATTTCACTGAGCCCAACGACGGAATCGAGAGCGATCAGACCGGGATAGAGCTGCCCGCCCTGGAGATCAATGATCCTGGCGCCGGATGGCAACGCCGGCTCACCTGGCTTCTCGAGGTTGAAAACTCCCGCGATCTTCCCGTCGCGGATCAGGACGGAACCGCGCGAAATCGTGTCGCCGGAAACGGTGTGGATGATCGCATTGCTCAGCAGCAGGGTTTGCGCGCCCGCAACCCCCGGGAAAACGCAAACACAGACGGCAAACCACCACGCCTTGGCTCGCCAATTTGAGATTTGAGATTTGAGATTTGAGATCATCACGGCTCCACGCAGCCTCGATCGAGGCCGTCGAATTCATGTTCGAGAGAGACTCTAAAAAAAGATTCCCCCTTGTCCGCCCCGGCGCCCTCGCTTGCGCCGGGAACTTTGGACATCTTCTTCGCCTTGCCCAGGAGCTCGTCCCGCTCCTGCTTTAATCGGGCAACGCGCTGTCCATTCATGCCTCGATCAAAATATTTTCGCCCATCAATCCAGGTTTGAAGACAAACCGTCCCCGAATCCAGCGGCGACTTTGACCAGATCGCAAAGTCCGCGTCCTTCCCGGGTTCCAGCGAACCCACATAGCGATCGATCTGGAGCTGCCTGGCCGGGTTGATCGTCACGAAATCAAATGCGTCGATCTCGGGCGTGCCGCCGTACTTGACGGCTTTTGCGGCTTCTTCATAAAGCCGGCGCGCGAGTTCCGAAGAATCCGAGTTGAACGAGACAAGCACACCCCGGTCGCGCAGAAGACTGCCATCGTACGGAATCGCGTCATAGACCTCGAATTTGTAAGCCCACCAATCGGAGAATACCGAGGCTCCCACGTGGGCTGCCGCGAGTTCATCCGCGATCTTGTAACCCTCCAGCGCATGCTGGAACGTGCCGATCTGGACGCCGAAGCCTTGCATCAGCCGCAGGAGCATTAACATCTCGTCCTGGCGATAAGCATGGCAATGGATCCAGCGCTGATGCCGGAGAACTTCGCCCAGGGCCTCCAGCTCAAGATCACGACGCGGCGGCAACGGCGCGGAGGCTTGCGACAGCTTGTTCGAGTACTCCGTCCACGCATCCAGGTATTCCTGCGCCGCCACAAACCGGTTCTGGATAAACGTGCGCACCCCCATGCGCGTCTGCGGAAAGCGCGTCACGAATTTCTCGCCCCAGTTCGATTGCTTCACATTCTCCCCCAGTGCAAACTTGATCCCCGGCGGCGCATTGGAAAAGATCAATTCTTCGGGCGTCCCGCCCTGGCGCAGCTTGATCACGCAAATTTGTCCGCCGATTGGATTTGCCGAGCCGTGCAGCAGGTTGACCGTCGTCACGCCGCCCGCCAGTTGTTGATACAGGTTCCCGGTCTCCGAATTCACCACGTCCTGGATACGCACCATCGCAGTCGACGGCAGCCCCACTTCGTTGACATTGCCTAAAATCGCGGTGTGGCTGTGGCAATCAATGATCCCGGCTGTCACCGTCAGCCCCGTGCCGTCGATCTCAAGGTCCTGGGCCGGGTCGCGCGGAGCCTGGCGGCGGATGCTGCTGCCAATTGCTTCGATCTTTCCATTCGAAACCAGCAGGTCGGCATTGGTCAGAATTCCCTGTGGCCCGGAGGTCCAAAGGGTGGCGTGCCGAATAAGAACCGAACGTGGCGAGATGATCGGACCGTTGCCATCCAGCGGCGAATGGGCAACCTGGGCTTTCATCAGGTCGCGAACGCGGTTTTTGTTCGCCTCCTTCTTCTCGCTGGCCGGTTGTGCCGGGCTCGCATTTGTGCTGACGGATGCGGATTTGATCTGTTTGCGTTCCACGGCCGGCGGTTTGGGATGCTTTTCCGGCTCCTCCTCAGGCCGCGTCGCTCCACTGGACGAAGCAGATTCGACACGGGCAGGAGCCGCTTCGTCCGGCTTGCCGCTCTTCGGCTCTTCCGCAGGCGCCGGATAAATTCTGCCGTCAATCCAGACTGCGCTCACGCGTGCGTCCGGGCTGAAGTAGTCCTTTCCATCCACGACGACCAGGTTGGCCAGCTTGCCCGGTTCGATCGTGCCGAGCCTGTCCTGGACTCCGCACAGTTTGGCCGGAACCGTCGTCAACGCCGCCAGGGCATCGTTGGTGGAAAGTCCGCGGTCCATCGCCATTTGAAGGTTCTTGCGAAAATCCTTTTTGTCGCTCAACCCGTAAGTCGTCAGGGCAATTTCCAGACCTTGACGCCGCAAGAGCTCGGGGTTCTGCGGCGCCCAATCCCATGCCCGCAATTGATCGAGACTCACCTGGTCCCAGTCGCCTTCCTCCGGCAGTTTCGGGAGGACCGGAAAATTCAAAGGCACGATGAATGCCGCGCCGGTGGCTTTGGCAAGGTCAGGCCGCCTCCACTCCTGCCCGCACGATACCAGGCAAAAATCCAGGCCCAATTCCCGAGCCACCCGCGCCGCACGATCGTCCATCAAGGCGCTGCCCGGCTCGATCGCGAACGGCATCTTATTGTCGGCAGCGCTCCGCAACGCATTCAGCGCCGGATCAAACTCGGGCCGCGTGCGCGCTTGCGGATGGTTGGTGTAATCCGCCCAATCCAGTTGATAATATTGGGCATCGAAGAAACTCTGGCGCACGGCGGCAATCACGCCCATCAGCGACGCGGGATATTGGCCCGCGTCGTCATTCTGGGTTTCGAAAGCGATGTGCTGGAAGACATCGGGCTTGATGACGGCCTTGTCCGGGTCTTCATCGGACAGGGCGACCAGCGCGCTGCTTCCGCGCAGGATGCCTTTGGCCGGGGCGACCACGGCAGCGGTAAAACCGAGCTCGCGCAGCGACGACAATGTCTTGTCTTGAGGAGAGTACTTTTCCACGGCTCTGAATTGAGGCGTAATTTTGGACAGCGCATAGCCGGGGCCTGGACCTCCCATGTCCGTGCGCGCGCCCGGTGCGCCGTAAAATTTATAACCGTCCGCCGTGAAGCTGCGGCTGGAAATGGGCATGACATCGGAAGTGGCAACCGGCGCGTTGCTGGAATTGAGCACCAGGTAAGGCTCGATGAACCCGGCGTACGTCGTGGTGCCCTTCATGTTCCAGATCCGGGCATCAGCCGGGACGCTCACGTTGGTGCCGACGGCCTGGATCAGCCCGTCGCGAAGAATCACCGTCCCGGGGTCCAGGACCTCACCGGGTTTGATGACAATCCTGCCGCCGGTCAGGGCGTGAACTCCGAGTGGCAACGGACGAAAACCCGGCGGCAGCAATTGGGCTTTCGCTTCCCCGAAAGGCAGCGAGGCCAGCGCTACGCAGCAAAGGACGAGTCGCTGGAGAATTTTACGGGCCGGGTTCATCTCAGCCCGGGAATGTGCCGTGCAGGCGCAGAAAAGTCGAGAGGCCACAGCGGAGGGGTCTGGCGGAGGGGTGAGGTTAGAATCCGCGAATGGCACGAATTCACGCGGGTCTGAAAGACGCTGCACCAGCACCTGGAGTGCGTACGCTTCAGCGCCGCTTTCTCATTCTGCTTAGCGGAAATTCGCGTAATTCGCGGATCAACCTTTCTGAAATTAGCGGATTCGTTTCTTCGTGGAAAAGACCAGTTGCACGGGATCACCGGTTCTGTTACACGTGCGGTATCCACAAATCGCGGGTGTGGTTCAATGGTAGAATATGGCCTTCCCAAGGCTGAGACGAGGGTTCGATTCCCTTCACCCGCTCCACTTTTCGGAAAATCTCGTGGCCGCGTCTCGTCAGAGCGCGGCCAAACAAATTCCGGTCCAAACCTTCACAGGAGGAAACAGAGCGAACAGAGTTTATTCCCACGAAACACACGAAGTATACGTATGGTCTGAAGGAGACTCCATTCACTTAACAGGCGGCTCGTCTGAATCGCTAAAATTATTGTCGAGAGGAGATTCGAGGTGTTCCGATGGCGTCGAACAGGCCGGTTTGCGAAGGTTTCCGATCAACTTGAACCAATAAACCGGAGCGAAGGGGCCGTACTCGCTAAGACTGAAGACAAAGAATCCAGCGACAACCAGGGGCGAATGTTTGAAATTCTCGTTCGTGCCGATTCGAAGCGTCTGGCCTACTGAAAAGAGTCGGGGAAACGGGAGCCAGTTTGTATATGCGCCCACTGCGGCTCCGCATTGAGGACAGAACTGCGCGGAACGCTGATGTGGGCTGAGGCAATGAGGACAAAGGGGTGTGCAGTTATCCTCCGCCAGCTCCGCTGAAATCTCCTTGCCCCAGGGGTCCGGCTGACAGGGAGCACTCAAGAACCATCTGGTGAACGCCCACAATCCGTAGCCACACAACACTGAGATTCCCAAAAAGCCAACCAACAATTCGGAATTCGTCATTCCGCCTGTCTGGCCAAGGCAAATTGCCAGCATACCTGGTTTCATACGCACCAACCCTTGTTTTCAGAGTAGAACCGCGGCGCGACATTTCAAGAGCCATCTCCACAGATCACCCTGAAAAACTCCGCTCCTGCCCCAACACTTAAACCCAAATAACGGGGCCAAAAATCGCGTTTAAACCCCCAAAACGACCTCGATTTTGTCCGAACCCTCTGCCGACAAGCAGCTTGTTCTGGCGACACTAGGATCCGCTCAACGTTTGAGGCCCTCAACCCATTCGGGTGCACGCTGGGTCAGGACCTGGATCAGATTTGCATGCGCGTCCTTCCGCGATGATGGATGACACGCCTTGAGAAACTCCTCGACTACAAAATCCGCTTCCTCGGTCGGGAAATCCACGGCCCACCCCAATGCGCCATCGGATTTGGTGTCCCGTGCCCGATATAGCCCCTGCACGATCCCGGCGCAGAGTGCTTCCGCGGGGGCAAGAAGCCCTAATTCCAGGCTTCGTTTCATCTCTTCCACCCAGTCCTCAATCGCTTCTGTTAGCAACTCAGTGGCCGCTTCGCTAGGCTCCACGTAGCCCCATGAGTGGGATCCCGCCCTCCCGTTGAGCGCCTCCAAATCAATGCTCGTAATTTCAACGTAAACTTCTTCTGCGACATCTTCGATGGAGGCTGTCACAGTTCTTCGATCCGGCGCAGCATAGCCGGGCGATTTGAGTAACGAAGTCGAAATCCATTGAGCTTCTGCTGAAAGCCGCCGATGTCACCGGCCTGTGCATAGGCGTCGCGCAGTTCCTGCAGTTGGGCCGCCGCCTGGTCGTAGGCCGAAGCAATTTTCTGATCCATGAGAGGGTCGAGCCCCGACCAGATAGTGTCTGCGCGCCGCAGGATAGAGGCGAGATGCTGCTTACGCAGCTTTGCCTCGCGTTGTCGCTTTGCCGATGCCGCTTCGGCCTCCTGCTTATGCCGTACGTCCCGAGTCTCGATGGTTTTGGCGGCAAAATCCGTGCACTTCATCGCCTGGCCGACCGGGTTTTGCACCCGTGGATAGGTCAGCCGGTTCAATTCGGCCATCACGCCGGCCCCACCACCCTCGGCCACCCGCGCAAGCAATGCGCGCATTTCGGACACGGGGAATCTCTCAAGAACTGCGGCTATGGGGATGCGTTTCGCTGTGCTAGCTTGGGACAGTCCCGCAGCTACAGCGAGCACATCAGGATCCACAGGAAAGTGTTTGATTAGTGCCGCCAGCGGGGGGCTCAGATGATCGAGCCCAGCGGGAATCGGCGGCATGACAACCGCGCCGTCCTCGGCATCCCGCCAATCGTCCGGGTCGAAATCAGCCAGCCAGCCCAGAAACAAGGCCCGGTAGTCGCCGCGCATCAGTTCCTCGCGGACCCCGATGAGTTGGTCGATGAGGCCCTCGCCTTCTGTCCACCCCCATCCGCCTTCTTCGTCTCGTTCCCACCAAACAATACACCTGTTGCCGATTTCCTTGACTGTCAATGTGTCCTCGTATTGTTTGCCTCCCCATAGATATGGCCGGATCGCCTCCGGGGAGACCGCGCCCTTTGGAAAGACCAAACCCAGACGAACCGTGCCCCAGTTAGCGATGTAGAAGTGAGCGTCGTAATGCTTGAGCAGGGTGTTCACGCTCCCGTGGAAATCGCCGAAGGTGTAGGTGTTCTGCCAGCGGACGCGGGAAACGTTGGCGCGGCTGGAACAACCCCGGGCATACCGCAGGCCTTCGTCAGAAATCGGACCGTCGATGGCCGCGAACTCGTAATATTGATACTCACTCATGGCTCCGATTTCTCTTCGCAGGAGGATGCTTCAAACTCAGTCTCAGCGAAAGCAGCTTCTTGGGGGGTTCGGTGGGAGCCTCCGTCCTTGCGGCTGCCGGGCCTGAAATACTGAACGCCCAAGCTTATGGCAAATTGGTTTTGGAGCGAGCAATCGAAGCTTCTAACGAAGCAAGGGAAATACTGCGCCAATAATCTGAGAGTGCTCAAAAGAGCATCGATCCCGATAAACAGCTTGTTCTGGCGATACCAGGATTCGAGTAAAACCACGGCGTGGCATTTCAAGAGCCAAGGGCAACCCCCCATTTCTCACGTCTTCCCAGCCAAAGCGCCGGTAAACCGGACGCACTTCACACGCTTCGCGTTCCCCATGACTTGAGTGTAATCCCCCGCGCAAGCACGTGGAGTGCGCGCGCTTCAGCGCCGCTCTGGGATTAGCCGCCCGCCTTCTGAGCCTCGTGGCCGCATCTCGTCAGAGCCCGGCCATCTGAAAGCACTCCTGCCTAAAATCCTTTCCAGACCTTCACAGGAGGGAACAGAGCGAACAGAGTTTCCGAATAACTCAGTTCCCTCTGTGATCTCCTGTTAAACTTTGCTAAAGGACCTCTGCCGGGCGTCGATTGAAAGCATCATGAGGAGTCTGCAATCGAATCTGAAGGACGTGTCCCAAATCAGCATGGCCGGTTCTTCGAAAACCGGAATCGTGATCTTGTTCCTGTTCACGGCCCTGTTTTGCGGCGTAACTCGATCCGCGAGTGCGGAAGTCACGTTTCAACAACTATACGCATTTCCAAAAACGCCACCGGGCCCCATTCATCCCAGCACGCAATTGATTGAAGGCGCCGATGGCAGCTTTTATGGCACGACTGCCTATGGCGGAAGTACCGATTTTGGAACTGTATTCAAGGTCACGTCCGGAGGGGTGTTGACGCCCCTTTTGAGTTTTAATGGTTCCAATGGCAAGCAACCGGTCGGCGCTTTAACGTTTGGCAAGGATGGCAACATTTATGGCACCACTTCCGGGGACGGCGTCACCAGTCTTGGAACCTTTTTCAAAATGACTACCGCAGGTGTGCTGAACACGCTGTTTACCTTCCATCGTACAAATGGCGCTTGTCCTGGGGGAGGGCTTGTGCAAGGCGTGGACGGCAACTTCTACGGCACCACGTCCGTTGGAGGGACCTATGGGGCGGGCACATTCTTTGGCGTGTCCACCAATGGTATACTCACGACTCTATTCTCCTTCACAGGCACAAACGGCAGCTATCCGAACGCGATTCTGGCTGCGAGCGGCGATGGCGCGTTTTATGGGACCACGCTGAATGGTGGCAGCAATTCCCCCGGGATATATAGCGGCGCCGGAACGATATTCAAAATCACGACGAACGGACAGTTCACGACCGTGCTCCAGTTTAATACCACAAACGGATACCAGCCCAATGCCGGTTTGACACGAGGCTTCGACGGAAATTTTTACGGCACCACTTCGGGAGGTGGCTCCAACGGCTTGGGAACATGCTACAGGCTGAGTCCCGAGGGAACCCTAACCACGCTGGTGGATTTTGGCCCCACGGGCGGAATTGAACCTATGGGAGGGCTAACTCGGGGAACTGATGGCAATTTCTACGGCACGACCGCCTACCGGATCGTGGGCTCCACCCATACGAACGGAACGATTTTTCGGATGACCACGAATGGGGTGCTGACCACCCTGGTTGAACTCAACGGCACCAATGGCGTGCATCCGTTTACCGACATGACACTCGCCAGTGACCACAATCTCTATGGAGCTATGGCGGATGCCACAGCAGATTTTCGGGTGAATGGCGGCACGATTTTTCGACTCGTGCCACCGCCAGTGATTACGGCCATAACCCAATCGAACAGTAGCACGAGCATATCCTGGAATTCATTCCTGAATGGCGTGTATCGAGTGGAGCGGAATGCATCACTCGGCAACCCCAATTGGAGTGTTCGAATTCCAACGATCACAGCCAGCGGCCCCAACTGCTGTTTTACCGAACCCTCGACAGAAACCCCCGAATGCTATTATCGGGTCATCTGGTTGCCTTAGAACCTTCACACAATTTAGCGATGAGCTAGTCTGACTCGCTGGAACTCTTGCCCGCGTTTTCCCACCCAGAGCGCCGGTAAACCCGGACGCACTCCACACGCTTCGCGTTCCCCATTGCTGAAGTGTAATCCCCCGCGCCAGCACCTGGAGTGCGCGCGCTTCAGCGCCGCTCTGGCTTTAGCCACCCGGCTTCAGCTCCATTGTTCGGCAACACCAGGATCGTCCGCCTTTAGCTTGCTTCGGCTCCACGGGCTCAGAATCTACAATTGACCAAAGCGTCCTTGCAGGGTGAGTCTCGGGGATGTCCGATGCAATGATGCGCCCCACAACCAAAAACCACCTGACCAAAGCCGCCATCCTGACACTCTTGTGGACGCTCCCGGTGCTTATTCTCAGTTGCACTTCAGCGCGATCCGGGGCGGATAACCCCTCCGCCGGCACGGTTTCCGTGACCTCGCCAGATGGCACAATCCAGATGAGTTTGCGGGCCAATGGACCGCTGACCTACTCGGTATCCGTGGACGGCAAAGCGCTTTTGAGCGATGGCAGGCTCGGACTTCGATTTTCGGACGGCATGATCCTCGGTGCGAACACGCGGCTTGCCAAAATCGAACGAAGCAGTTCGGACACGACATGGGAGAACAAACTCGGAAAGCGCCGAATGGTTCGCGATCATCACAATGAACTGCAGGCGTCCTTTGTCGAAGCCTCCGGACGTTCGTTTCAGGTCGTGGTGCGGGCTTTCGATGACGGGATTGGGTTTCGTTACGTCCTTCTGGCCGCCCCGGCGAAAAGTTCCAGCGAGTTTATCCTTGAGGAGGACGAGACTCAGTTTTCGTTTACCGGAAATTACGTCTGCTATGAAGGCACTAACGAAAACACCGGCACATCCACAAACCTGATCGGCTACATCGGGTCGCAGGAATCAGAATACAAGCCCGTGCACCTGGCTGACCTGCCGACACGCCAGGTGCGACTGGTGCCGCTCTTGGTTCAAACCCCCGCTGCGTGGGTGGCGATCACGGAGAGTGATCTCGTTGATTGGGCCGGCATGTGGCTGAACCGGGTTGAGCAGGCGCGCAAGTCTTCCTCAGTCACACTTCAGGCGCGACTCGCTCCCCGGCGTGACGGAGCGGGCCTCGTCAAATCGGCATTCCCCCGCCAGAGCCCGTGGCGCACGTTGATCATCGGCCGCCAGCCGGGCCGGCTCGTCGAAAGCGACCTGGTGCTGAACCTGGCTTCGCCTTGCGTCCTGACGGATACCTCCTGGATCCAACCCGGCAAATCATCGTGGGATTGGTGGTCGCAGGTCACCCGGCCCAGCACGGCAACCTACCGGGATTTTATTGAATTCTCGGCTGAGATGGGCTGGCCGTATGCGCTCTTGGACGGCGGATGGAGCAGTCGCAGCAACATCATGGTGCCCAGCCCATCAGTGAACATTGATGAGTTGCTCGCACTGGCGAAGGAAAAGAATGTGCGTTTGTGGGTTTGGGCGCATTGGACCGCCGTCGACCGCAACGATACTTACCTTCAGGCGTTCCCGCTTTACGAAAAGTGGGGCATAGCGGGAATCAAAATCGATTTCCTCAATCGCGACGACCAGGAAATGGTCAACTGGTATGAAAAGATCACCAAAGCCGCCGCGGAGCATCATCTGATGGTGAACTTTCATGGCGCCAGTAAACCGACGGGCATGATTCGCACCTATCCCAACCAGATCACCCGCGAAGGCATTCTAGGCAACGAATACAACCGCTGGAGTTCACGAGTCACTCCCGAGCATAAAACGACTCTGCCATTCACGCGGCTTCTCGCCGGTCCCGGCGACTTCACTCCCGGTGGTTTCCTGAACAGACAATTGGATTACTTCCGATCCAAAGCCCGGCCAACCCAGGTTCAGGGAACTCGCTGTGCGGAGCTGGCGCTCTTTGTGTGTCTGGAGAGTCCCATTGTAAATGTGTGCGATAACCCGATCCATTACCGCGGACAGCCTGGACTCGATTTCCTCAAAATGGTTCCCACGGTCTGGGATGACACGTGTGTCCTCGACGGCGCGGTCGGCGAGCACGTGGTCATCGTTCGCCGCAATGGCAATCGCTGGTTTCTGGGCGCGCTTACCAACAGCAAGGGTCGGGACATTCGGGTGAAGTTGGATTTTCTCGGTGCCGGCTCATGGACGCTTAAGCTTTGGAAGGACGCACCGGACAGCGGCACGGAAGCCACGCACCTCGTCACCGAACAAAAAGCGGTCACTTCGAAAGACCGGCTGATCCTGCAATTGGCTCGTGCCGGCGGTGCCGTAGCCTGTTTCGAACCCGTTTCGAAATAGTCCTCGTGGCCGCGTCTCGTGAGAGCGCGGCCAGCTAAAAATCTTAACAGGAGATCACAGAGCGAACAGAGTTTCCAAACAGTCTCCGTTCGCTCTGCGATCTCCTGTTAGACCGATTCGCTGGAACTCTTACCGGGAGAAGATTCGAGGTGTTCGGATGTCGGCGAACAGGCCGGCTTGCGAAGATTTCTGATCAACTTGAACCAATAAACAGGAGCGAACGGCCCGTACTCCGTAAAACCGAAGATAAAGAATCCGGCGATAACCAGGGGCGAACGTTTGAAATTCTCGCCCGTGCCGATTCGAAGCGTATGGCCAACCGAAAATAATCGAGGGAAAGGGAGCCAGTTTGTGTAGGCGCCAACTGCAGCTCCGCATTGAGGACAGAATTCTGCGGAAAGCTGATGTGGACTGAGGCAATGAGGACACAGGGGTGTGCAGTCATCCTTCGCCAGCTCCGCTGAAATTTCCTTGCCCCAGGGGTCCGGCTGACAGGGAGCATTCCAGAACCATCGCGCCAACGTCCAGCATCCGTAGCCGCACAACACTGAGATTCCCAAGAGGCCAACCAACAATTCGGAATTCGTCATTCCGCCTGTCTGGCCAAGGCAAATTGCCAGCATCTCATGTTTCATATTCGCCAACCCTTCTTTTCACATTAGAACCATCGCGCGGCATTTCAAGAGCCATCTCCATCCATCGACGTCGAAGCCTCGTGGCCGCGTCTCGTCAGAGCGCGGCCATCTGAAATCCTGTCCATACCTTCACAGGAGGAAACAGAGCGACCAGAGTTTCCAAACAGTCTCCATTCCCTCTGTGATCTCCTGTTAGACTTAATTCGCGGATGGCAAATGGACGGGTTTGTAACCTCCGCGGGATTTGAAGTAGACGATCAGCGCCAGGTAACAGGCAAGTGTGAAGACGGGGAACATTGCCATTTTACCCAACGCGCTGAATTTGCCCGCGGTGATGGCTGCCTGAAGGTCGGCCTGCGATTTCGCATCGGTCACGACAGCGCTTTTTACCGGATCAATCGCCTCATACGCTCCGAGCAGATAATCTTGTTTCACCGTCACCTGTTCGTAAAGGGCCGGGTTAGTGGCGCGCAATTGTTGCGTCGTCGAGGATTCCTGCATGTAGCCCAGAAAGGGCGCGCCGAGAATGCCGACGGTCAGCATCCCAATGCCGCCCATCGCGTTGAGCGTGAGTGCGCCGCCTTTCGGGCATTGCTCGGAGGTCAGGCCGAGAATCGTCGGCCAGAAGAACGTGATGCCGACGCCGAACAGCGTGGCGGCGGCAAAGATCGTGCCGGTGCCGGCATGGGCGGTCCGGGACAGCGCGAGAATTCCCAGGCCGGCGAGCGCCGAACAAGCCGCCAGCAAACCGACGGGCGAAAATTTATGGATGAGCGGCCCGGCGACAAAGCGCAAGACCAGCATGATGGCCGACGTGTAAACCAGCACCCACGCGGAATTGTATCCGGCGGCCTTCATCGGGTTTTCCATGAGCGCTGTAATCCAGCCGTTGGTGCCCAGTTCAGTGGTGGCCTGCGGCATCATGATGATGATCAGAAACGCGAGCAGCAAACGGCCAAACGATTTGGTGACGCCCGCAAAAATCAGCACGACCACAGCGGTTGGAACCCAAAAAGCCCAGGTCGGCCAATGCCACCCCTCCGGCACGAGCACTTGTTGCAGTTGCGCGAAGACCAGGCCAAAGCCTACCAGCGCGCCGAACATGCCGAGTTCCTTGAGCATTGTCAGATAACTGACGCCGGCTTGTTCGCGTTCGCTCTTCGGGAATTTCAGGCTGATGAGAACGAAAAAGAAGATTAACGCCGGAATCAAAATCAGTCCGAGCGTCAGCCGCCAATCGGCGTGATTGGCCAGCGCGATGGTGCAAAGTCCGCCAAGCACGAGTCCGCCTGGCCAGCCGGCGTGGAGGCGATTGAGCCACTTGGCTTTGTCGGTGCTGAACATCGTGGCGACAATTGGATTGCAGTAAGCCTCCGCGCTGCCATTGCCCAGGCCGAGAATGATGCTGCCCCAGTAAAGCAATTGATAACCGTGTTTCTGCGCCGCCAACAGTGTGTCCGGCGTCGCCACGTGAATCGCCTGGTAAGCCATAAACGCCAGCGCGGTGTAAGCAAGGTAGGTGAGGAACGAAAAGATCATCGCCACCTTGTAGCCGATGCGGTCAATGAACAAACTGAAAATGATGATGCTCACGCCGAACGGCCAAATGCCCGCGCCTTGCAGTTCGCCGGCGATGACATTGTCCAGGCCAAAGTCGGCCTTGAACTGTCCGCCGCATAAAATCATGCGGCTGATGAAAGCGTAGCTGGTGGTGATGAGGGCGATGAAACAACCCCAGAACAGGATTTTATCGTGGCGAGTATTCACTTTTGATTGTGGATTGTGTTTAGGTCGTTGGCTGCGCCGGAGATCAGTTCACGCTGCTGAATGGCACTGTCATAGCAGCGGTTCCTAACAAATAAAACCAGAATCGTAAAGTTTTTCGCATTTCGCGCGAATACGGAGGCAGGGACAGGGTGCAAGTCGAAGTGGAAGGCCAAATCAAATCAATTGGGCTCACGCGAAGGCGCGAAGGCGCGAAGCTGGGAGGCCGTAAACACCCCTCAGTTCACCGATTAGTTCACCCGTAGTCGCGGTGTCGCCACTCAGTCGGCAACGATTTCCAAGAGTTCCTCCACATCATATTGGGCTTCGCGCCTTCGCGGCTTCGCGTGAGACCCCGAGTCAAATGTTGGTTTGCTTAAAACAATACGCCGAGCGTGGAGTAAAAAATCCTTACTTCACGTAAATGTCACGCCAGCTCTTCTGCCAGGGGCGAAACTCCCGCCCTCGTCCTTTCCATCCTCGTGGCCCGCGATTGAATCCTAGCGGGCTTCAATATCGAACAAAGCGATGGGCCGGGATGGTTTTATCAATTGGCAAAAGACCGTCGATCCCGCTTATTCTCTGCA
>DASRKU010000405.1:0-9371 GCA_035648815.1 Verrucomicrobiia bacterium
ATCCCGAATTGCGGAAGATCCCGGTGATCATGTTGACCACGACGGACGATCCTCGCGAGGTGGCGCGCTGTCATGACATCGGCTGCAACAGTTACATTGTGAAGCCGGTGGATTACGAAAAGTTTGCCGAGGCCATCCGAAACCTTGGACTTTATATATCCTTGATCCAGTTTCCCTATATCAATTCAGGAACTGAATGAGAGGCCGGCCTATGCCCAAAGGCAAACCCAGGCAAACGATTTTCATTGTCGATGACGACCGTGGGCTGCTCCTGCTGATGGAAAAGGTCCTGCGGCGGGCGGGTTTCGACACGAAGACGGCCTCGACGGGAAACGATGCGCTGGCCTGGCTGGCCGATCACAAGGCCGATCTGCTGCTGCTGGATCTCAAACTCCAGGACTCCCAAGGCCAGGAATTGATCCGGCATCTCGGCGAGCTCCCGTCGCCGCCGCCCTTCGTGATCATCACCGGCCAGGGTGATGAGCGGGTGGCTGTGGAGATGATGAAGCGCGGCGCGCGGGATTACCTGATCAAGGATGCGGATTTTCTGCAGTTCGTGCCCGAGGTGGTCAGGAACGTCCTTGGCCAGGTGGAGACCGAGCAGCGCCTGGAGGCGGCGGAGGAACGGGTGCGCCTGGTCGAAAGCGTGGTCGAGCGCGGATTCAGCGCGGTGCTGATCGCCAGTTCCGATGTTCCGGATCCGACGGTGCTCTACATCAATCCCAGTTTTGCTCAATTGACGGGTTATTCGCGCGAACAGGCGGTGGGCCGTCCGCTGAGCGCGTTGAGCGGCATGCCGGCGCTGCATGAATGGCTTCGGCGCGCTGTGTCTTCCAAAGCTCGATTCCTGGAAGAGATCTCGGCCTTTATGACACCGCGGGGCGAGCGCTGGGGAGAATGGCGCGTGGAACCCATGAAGGACCGCAGCGGGCGGATCACGCAGTGGCTGATCATTCTGCGCGATATCACGGACCGAAAACGGCTCGAGAAGGAGATTCTGGAAATCAGCGACCGGGAACAGCGCCGCCTGGGCCAGGATTTGCACGACGGGCTTTGCCAGGAGCTTGCGGGGATTGAACTGATGAGCCAGGCGCTCGAGCAGAAAATTGCGGGCCGCTCGAGATCAGACGCCGCGCGCGCCGGTGAAATCGCCGGGCACGTCCGTGAAGCAATCCGCCAGACGCGACTGCTGGCGCGCGGACTTTCTCCGCTGATGCTCGAGTCCGACGGGCTCATGTCGGCATTGCAGGAACTGGCGTTGAACACTGGAAAGATGTTCCGGGTCGATTGCCGATTCGAGTGCGCGTCATCGGTGCTGGTGCGGGATCAGGCGACGGCGACGCACCTGTTCCGCATTGCCCAGGAAGCGGTGTCGAATGCGCTCAAGCACGGCAAGGCCGAGCAAATCACGATTGGCCTGGGGCAGCAGGATGAGGGCCCGATCCGGCTGGTGATTGAGGACAGCGGCCAGGGTTTTCCCGATCCGTTGCCCTCGGGGCGAGGAATGGGCTTGCGCATTATGGAATCCCGTGCGGGAATGATCGGCGGAACGCTGGCGACCGGGAACCGTCCGCAGGGCGGGGCCCGGGTGGCCTGCGAGGTTCTGATCGCTCAACAAAAACAAACATCCGAGCATCGTGTCCGTAAAACAAAAAAAAGCAAAAACCCCCAGCCGGGTCCTGATCATTGATGATCACCCGATGATGCGCCAGGGGCTGGCGCAGTTGATCAACGACGAGCCGGATTTGAGCGTGTCGGGCGAGGCGGACACGGCAGGCCAGGCGCTGGACCTGGTGACTGCCCGCAAGCCGGACCTGGCGTTGCTGGACATCTCGCTTCCGGACAGGAACGGCATGGAGTTGATCAAAGATATCCGTGTGCTGTGCCCGGATCTTGCGATCCTGGTGGTATCGATGCACGACGAGGCTCTGTACGCCGAGAGGGTGCTCCGGGCCGGGGCCCGCGGCTATATCATGAAACAGGAAGGCGGCAAGAAGTTGCTGGCCGCCATCCACCAGGTCCTCGCCGGCCACATTTACGTCAGTGAAAAAATTTCCGCCAATATTCTGGAGATCTTCTCCGGCCGCCGGCAGGAAGGCACTGAATCCCCGGTGCAGCGGCTGTCCGACCGGGAGTTTGAGGTCTTTCAGTTGATTAGCCAGGGCAAAGGGACGCGGGAGATTGCAGGGCACCTGCATCTCAGCATCAAAACCGTCGAGGTGCACCGCGCCAACATCAAGGAAAAGCTCCAGATCAAAACCGCGATGGACCTGGTGCGATACGCGGTTCGGTGGGCCGAGGCGCAGGGCATTGGCTAGCAGGCCGTCGGACTTACCATACGTCAGCCGGTTTAATGTCCTGGGATGCTCTGGAATGGTTGGCATTGTCTGAAGTCGGCCTGCTACATTGAAAACCGACTTCGTCGGTTTTCGGGTGCTACAGGCTACGAGTGGGGAAAGGGCCGGGGTGTGGGTTTTCATTCCGGCACACGCCATGAACACTTGTCCGAATCTTGAAGCTTTACAATTTTAGCGCGACTTATTCCCGCAAAATTGGTAAAGCCTTTAACAATCGTTGGTGAGAGCTTTGCGCCCGGACCCCCGATTTTGTCCGTGACAAAATTTTATGCTTGAGACGCTTTTATATCCGAAGGCAATAGCGGTCATTGGAGCTTCACGCAACCCGGCCAAAGTCGGCTACGCCGTCCTGGCCAACCTCGTGAACGGCGGGTTCAAAGGACCCATCGTGCCCGTCAACCTCGAAGCGCCCGAAATCATGGGGCTGAAATGCTACAAGTCCCTGGATGATTACGAAGGCGAAATCGACCTGAGCATCATCATGGTGGCGGGCAAGTACGTCAAAGACGCCCTCCACTCTTCCATCGCCGCCGGCGCCAAATCCATCATCGTCATCACCGCCGGTTTCCGCGAAGTCAGCGCGGAGGGCGCCCGGGTGGAGGAAGAGTTGGTGGAAATTTGCCGCGCCAAAGGCGTGCGCATGGTCGGGCCCAATTGCCTGGGCGTGCTGAACACCGAAAATGCGATGAATGCCACCTTCGCGCCTTCGGTCCCGCCCCCGGGAAATATCTCCGTCATTTCACAATCCGGCGCCCTGTGCGTCGCCATCCTGGATTGGGCCGCCAGCCAGAAACTCGGCCTGGGCAAGGTGATCAGCTTCGGAAATAAAGCCGATCTGAACGAAGTGGACTTCATCCAAACCCTTGCGGAGGATAAATCCACCAAAGTCATCGCCGGTTATCTCGAGAGCATCAAAGAAGGCGACAAGTTCCTGCGCATCGCCGAACAAGCCGCGTCCATCAAACCCGTCGTGATCCTGAAAGTGGGCATCACCCAGGCCGGCGCCAAGGCCGCGTCCTCCCATACCGGCAGTCTGGCCGGGGCCGATATCGCGTACGGCGCCGCGTTCAAGCGCGCGGGGGTCATCCGCGCCGAGAGTTTTGAGGCCCTGTTCGATTACGCCACTGCCTTTTCAATGCAGCCGCTGCCCCATGGAGACCGGATCGCCATCATTACCAATGCAGGCGGGCCCGGGATCATGGGGGCCGACGCCGCGGAAACCATCGGCTTGAAAATGGTCTCTCCCACGCCCGCCAGCGTCGCCAAGCTCCGCATGTTCCTTCCCCCCGCTGCCGGCTTCGGCAACCCCATCGACGTCATCGGCGATGCCGATCCGGATCGCTACACCCAGGCGTTTGAGGTGATACAGGAGGACGAGAAGATCGATGGAATCATTGTGGTCGTGACGCCGCAGAACATGACCCGGCCGCTGGAGCTGGCGGAAAAACTGGCTGCGGCGCATCACGGCAAGAAGCCGGTGCTGGCCTCGTTCATGGGAGGGACGGAAGTTGCCGCGGCGAAGGAAAAGTTGATGGCGGTGGGCATTCCAAACTACCCGTCGCCTGATCGCGCGGTGGTGGCGATGAGGGCGATGTGTGATTACGCGGCATGGCGCTGCCGGCCGCCGCGAGTGGTGACGCGTTTCCCGGTGAATCGCCGCCGAGTGGACCGCATTCTGCACATGCAACAGCGGAGCGGCGAGGCGCAGATTGGCGAGGTCGAAGCGAAGGAAATTTTGCGCGCGTATGATTTTAACGTGCTGGGAGGCCAGTTGGCGCGGACCAGTGACGAGGCGGTGGAGATTGCCGAGAGCCTGTCGTACCCGGTGGTGTTGAAGATTTCCTCGCCGGACATCATTCATAAATCGGATTTTGGCGGCGTGCGGATCAACCTGGCGAACTCGGAGCAAGTGCGCGACGCGTTTGACCTGATGATGCTCCGGATTCAGAGGAAGGCGCCGAAAGCGCATTTGCGCGGCGCGTATGTGGAGAAGATGGGGCAGCGCGGGCGCGAGGTGATCCTGGGCATGACGCGTGATCCGCAGTTCGGGCCGATGCTGATGTTCGGCCTGGGCGGCATTTTTGTCGAAGTGATGAAAGACGTGACGTTTCATCTTGCGCCGATCACGGCGGATGAGGCCATGCAGATGCTGAAGGGGACGCGCTCCTATGCATTGCTGCAGGGCGCGCGGGGTCAGGCGCCGGTGGACCTGGACGCGATTGCGGGCGCGCTGCAACGCATCAGCCAATTGGCGACGGATTACCGCGAGATCACGGAGCTGGACATCAATCCATTTATTGTAGGTCCTGTCGGGATGCAAGCTTATGTGGCCGATGCCCGCATGACCCTTTCCAATCCCACGAAAGCTGTTGGCAACCATGAGTAAAGAGATTACGTACGACCCCAACTGGCAGGCTGCTTACCAAGGGCAGATTCACACCGCGGCTGAGGCCGTCAAAAGAATCCGGCCCGGACAGCGCATTTTCATCGGCACCGGCGTGGCGGAGCCGCTTCAGTTGGTGACCGCGCTGTGCAAACGGGCGGTTGAACTGCCCGACACTGAAATTGTCCACTTGCTGACCTTCGGCAAGGCGCCCTACGCGCATCGCGAGATGGCCCAGTACTTCCGCGTGAACAGCTTCTTCATCGCCGAAAACGTCCGGGAAATCATCCAGGAAGGATTGGGCGATTACACCCCGATCCATCTTTCCGACATCCCGCGCCTGTTTGATTCCGGCCAGCTTCCGCTGGACGTGGCATTGATCCAGGTGACGCCGCCGGACAAGGATGGGAATTGCAGCCTGGGCGTTTCCGTGGACATCGTCAAAAGCGCCATCACGAACGCCTCGCTGGTGATCGCGCAGGTCAATCCGCGCATGCCTCGCACGCATGGCGACTCTGTGGTTCACGCGTACGACATCGATTGCCTGGTTCCAGGCGAAGAGTCCCTGCTGGAGGTCAAGTCGCCCGAGATCACCGACACAACGCGCCAAATCGCCGAACATATTTCAGCCCTGATCGACGACGGCTCCACGCTGGAGTTCGGCATCGGGCGCATTCCCCAGGCGCTGGTGGGATTTCTGAAAGACAAGAAGGACCTCGGAATTCACACCGAGATGATTTCCGACGCCGTCATGGAGTTGATGGAGGCCGGCGCCGTCACCGGCGCGCGCAAGACCGTGGATCGATCAAAGGTCGTGACCAGTTTCTGCCTGGGAACCCAGAAACTGTACGATTACATCGACAATAACCCGGCATTCTCGTTCCGGCCGACCGAATATGTGAACAGCCCGCTTGTGATCAACCAGCAGCACAAAATGGTGGCGATCAACACGGCGCTTGAAGTCGACCTCACCGGCCAGGTGTGCGCCGATTCACTGGGTGAAAAATTCTTTTCCGGAGTTGGCGGGCAGGGTGATTTCAACCGCGGCGCGGCCAAGGCCCCGGGCGGCAAAGCCATCATCGCCATGCCATCCACCGCCCACGCCGGCAGCATCTCGCGCATCGTCGTTCGCCTGAGTCCGGGCGCGGGCGTAGTGACCACTCGCGCCGGGGTCTATTACGTCGTGACCGAATACGGCGTGGCTTATCTCCACGGCAAAAGCGTCCAGGAACGCGCCCTGGCCTTGATCAGCATTGCGCACCCCAAATTCCGCGCCGACCTCCTCCGGCAAGCCGTCGATGTCAAATACCTCTCCACCGCCATGGCGGACATGGAAGGCAAGATCCTGGTCGGCCCCAAGGAACTGCGCACGACGGACCTGCTGAGCGATGGCACGCTTCTGAACTTCCGACCGATTCATCCGACGGATGAGCCGCGCATGCGCGACCTGTTCTATAAATTATCCGAGGCGACCATCTACTACCGTTTCATGAGCCACCAGAAACGGGTGTCCCGCCACCAGATCCAGGAATTCGTCTACATCGATCACCGCAACGACGTCACGATCGTTGGGACATTGCCCGAAGCCTTTGGCGAGGAAATCATCGCCGTCGGAAGCTATTACCTCGATCAAAAGACGAACCTTGCCGAAGTGGCATTCGTCGTCAGCGACAAATGGCAGAACCACGGCATCGGCACGTTTCTCCTGAAACATCTGATGCGCAATGCCCGTCGCAACGGAATCCGGGGATTCACCGCGGAAGTGCTCACGGACAACAAAGCCATGCAGGCGGTCCTGAACAAATCCGATTGCAAGATCAAGAGCCGGCTGAATGGCACGGTGCACAGTTACGAGCTGAGCTTTGAATAGGTGAGGGGAAGGGCGAAGGGCGACGTGCGAAGGACGAGTGACAGCACTCGGTTTCCGCGGGGCCCTTGATTCGGCCTTTTCGATTCGAGCAACCCGAAGGGCTTGCCAGATAGTAGCCGGTGGTCGATCCCCGCGTAGCCCGGCGAAGCGGGATTGACCACCGGACGCCTCTGAAACCTCCATCCGACCCCGGAGGGAGTCGCAGACTTCTGGAATCCTTCCAGGATGCACGCACCACACAACGCTTACCGGGGGTCTTCGCTGCGCTGCGACCCCCGGCTGCTCTCTTTCAACCCTTCGGGTTCCGGGTTCTCAAGTATGCGCGGCACAGCCTGCAGTTCATCCCACAGGGAGCAATCAGCGCGGCGTGATCCAGGTCTTCATCTGTTGCCTCGGTTCCCATGCTGTTTTGATCTCTGGACATGCGCTGTTATGGGCATACTGCCACTATCAGCATGAGAAGCAGCGAATAGATTCGGCTCATGCAATAAACTAAATGTCGGGATTTGACGGAAAACGGGAAAAAGCATTTCGACCCGGTAGCAGCCTGGCTATGCCGACGCCCAAAATACCGAAAATCGTTCCGACAACCGGTCCGATTACAAGGTGACTCAACACGGCTTCGAGACTATTTGCGATGGCGAAGGCATGGACATTAGACCAGCCACTCCGCTTGAATTCGCTCCACGTCGCAACGTAAGCGGGAGATGGAAAATTTGCCGTCATCAGGACAAGACCAAACGTCACCGCCATCAAAACACTGACCATGGCACTCCAGCAACTCGCCACAAGGCCCGCATTGATTTCGTCGGACTTGCGCGTGACCCAGTATCCTGCCACTCCCCAAATCAGAAATGCGCTCAGCATAAAAGCAAGCGTGACGCTCGCATTCTCGCCAATGCGGCCTCCAAAATTTTCCGATGCCAGCTGCATGACCTGAATAATCCCGCCGATAATTCCGAAGAACGTTCCTGCCTGCAACGCCGATCCATGCTGCATCACACGGAGCGTCGGGACCCAATAGGAAATCAAGCCATACGCTAGAAGCGGCAATGCGGCCTCGACAACATACCCACTGCCGCCGGACATACCCAGAGGCGAATCAACACCGGTCGCGGCGAACGCGATCAATACAAGGCTTACAAGGACACCAAGCAGCATCGCGGTCCGGACGAAGGACGTGAAGTGGGAGAAGGGCTGCAGGATTGCTCTCATCGCCGTTTTAGTGCCCTTCACGCGCCCACTTCGAGCAGGCCTCTTCCCTGGATGCATCGCCGATGCAACGTCCCGGCAATCGGCTGGTTTAACGTGAGCATCCTGAGCTTGCTCATACACCGGCGGGAAGACTTTGACCAGCCTTTCCACACGGCAGAGTCCGCCACGCAAAACAGCGGCGGCGTATGGCCCGTCGGCTAAACGTGCGCAGCCGGGGATATTTACCCTGGCTGCTCTATCGCAAATCCAGAGGACAATAAGAATATGACAATACCATTAACTGACCCCTTTTTTGACCCCTTTTCGACGGCTCGCTGTCAGTGACCGAACGGTCCCTTCAGCTCAGGTCAGGCCGTGCAGGCAAGGCCGCTCGGGCAGAAGGCCGGAAAAGCAAAAGGCAAAGGAGAAGTTAACGCCCTGGGAAACTCTCACGGGCTGGTTCAACAACGAATTGATTCGACGCTCCGCTGCGCTCCGGTCGATTCAATCCTTTGGTGGTTAGGCATCATTTTTGGAATTTCCTTATGGCAGCAAGCGTCGAAGTTCGAGCAGATTCCCGATGGAAACCAACCAAGCGGAGGCAGCGCAGCCGAGCGAAGAATACACCCACCGCGAAAAAACACTGCCAACGTGCGCGTGTGCCGGAACAAGCAGCAGTGTCAGGATGGAAACAATGCAGAATAACAACCCCAGCGTCGTGTAACGGGGAACTCCAAAAAGTTTCGCCAGCGGAATGAAATGAATTCCGGCAATGATTAGAACCAGCGGCACCAGCCACGACAGATGACCACTGAAATAGCACGCGGTGCTTACCAGCGCGAAGCCCATGCACTCAAGGATGACGATTAGGGCAAACTGCCGACCAATCCGTCGTTCTTGTATAGAACGCGGCTCGCTTGGCAGCTTCAGCGATTTCGCAATGTGGCGGATACTCACGGCTAGAAGTGCTCCTGCGATAACCAGCACCGCGACGAGTGGCATTTTGGCATTGGTTGCTCCGACAATTATAGAGATGACAAAGCCAGCACCTGCGGCAACCAGCCAGAACGTGCCGATGGATAGCCCCAGAATGTAGGGTTTTGTTTTTCGTGCTTGAACCATTGCAATCATAAAGACGCTCGAATGATGCCTAACCTGTGTTAATAAACGAAAAGCTCTTCGGTTTATCAGGCTATTATTGGACCAGCAAAAGCGAAGGGAAGATGGAGTCTCGTCACCTCGACTTCTACACTTCTACAATGGGATGAAGCGCTTGAATGCTGATTACAGGCCGGCCTCACCCCTTTGTTAACTTCGTTTGCTTCTGTGAAACGTCTTTTGATTTGCAGTCTCGTCACCTCGACTGCTACAGGCTCGCGACAAACTTCTCGATTCGGGCCAGGCCTTTCTCGATGTTGGCCATGCTAGTCGCATAGCTGAGTCGGAAGTAATCGTCGGCGCCAAACGCAATGCCGGGAACCGCGGCCACCTTTTCCGCTTCGAGCAGCCGGGCGCAAAACTCGGTGGATTTGAGGCCTGTTTTGGAAATGTTCGGAAACAAATAGAA
>DASRKU010000406.1:0-14491 GCA_035648815.1 Verrucomicrobiia bacterium
CTCTTAATCCTAATCTTAATCCTAATCTTAATCCTAATCTTAATCCTAATCTCCTTCGTGTATCCGGGAGTCAAAGAGCACATTCATCAGATTAGGATTAAGAGAAGGATTAAGATTAGGAGCCTGGGCCGCGCTACCCAAAAAAGTGAATGCGCCCACCAGCTCTCCTCCAACCTGGAAAACTTGCGTTTCAAGGCTGATGAGGCAAGCTGCCCAAATTGACGTCTTTTTCAGCCATCCCACTCCGCTGCAGCCGCTGGGCCCTGGCCGCCGGCGCTGGATTATTGCTGGCACTTTCCTTTCCGCAGACCGGCATCGCGGGTTTTGCCTGGATTGCCCCCGGTCTCATGCTGCTCGCCGCTTTGGGGACGCGCGGTTGGGAAAGCTTTCGGATCGGCTACGTCGCCGGCCTGGCAAGCTACCTGGCTTCCCTCCGGTGGCTGCTGCTGATTCCAGTAACGGGTTTCCCCATTCTCGGCTGGGCGGCCCTGTCTGCGTTCCTTGCCTTATACACCGCGACGTGGGTTTGGCTGGTCCTCAACATATCCAATTTCAAATTTCAAATTCCAGAACCGGACGTCGCTGCGGGCCGATGGCTGGGAGCCGTGCATGCCATCGCGTCCTGGCCGTGGGGGCTGCGAGCCGCGTGGTGTTTGGTTTGCGCCGCCTCCTGGGTCGGTCTGGAAATGGTGATCACCCGGCTCTTCGGAGGGTTTCCATGGGACCTGCTCGGCGTATCGCAGCACCGGATGGTGCCCCTGCTGCAAGTGGCCTCCGTCACCGGCGTCTACGGCGTCTCTTTTCTGGTCGCCTGGGGCTCGGTTTCGCTGCTCTGCGCCGGCGCCATCGTGGCCCGCGGGGCCCGATCCAACTCGGCATGGCTCGCTGAAGTGATCCTTCCCCTGACAGCGATCTTCGCTCTGTTCCTCGCCGGGTTCCACAAAATCTCCCGATCCTCCGACAGCTCGCGTCAGCTCAAAGTGGCACTGGTGCAACCGAGCATCCCGCAAACGTTCATTTGGAATCCCGACAAGAACGAGGAGCGTTTCCAGGATTTGCTTCGAATTTCCGAGAGCGCCCTCAGTAGCGGCGGCGCCGACCTCCTGGTCTGGCCCGAGGCGGCCATTCCCAGGATGCTTGCTTACGACTTCGAAATCTTCAATGCGGTGACGAACCTCGCCGTAAAACATCATGTCTGGATGATTGTCGGTTCCGATGATGCCGAAGTCACCCCAAGGTCCACCAACTATTTTAATTCCAGTTTCCTCGTCAGCCCCGCGGGAGAACTGGTGAAACGATACCGCAAGCGAAGCTTGGTGATATTCGGGGAATACATCCCCCTGAAACGATGGCTCCCGTTCATCCGCTGGTTTACGCCGATTCAAGGCGGGTTTGCCGCGGGAGATCGGCCCGAGCCCTTCGGGTTGCCGGACCTGGGGGCGCAGGTCAGCGTGTTGATCTGTTTCGAGGACACCTTTGCGCAATTGGGTCGCGAGAGCGTTGGTCCGGACACGGATTTTCTTGTGAACATTACCAATGACGGCTGGTTCGGCGAGGGGGCCGCCCAATGGCAGCACGCTGCGACGGCCGAATTTCGTGCCATTGAAAATGGACTGCCGCTGGTTCGCTGCACCAATACCGGCCTGACCTGCTGGTTTGATGCCTTTGGCAGGATGCGCCAGGCTTTCAGAGACGCAGCCGGATCGATCTACGGCCCCGGGCACCTGTTGGTGAATATTCCGCTCCTGAATCCAGCCCAGTCCCGGCATCCGACCTTTTACCATGAACACGGCGACGTGTTTGGATGGGCTTGCGCGGTCGTTGCCGCCCTGGCCGTGACCAGGCGATCGCGGGCAAAGCCCGCCGGCGCGTAGCCCGAATCCAGTTTCCGCTTGCACACTTACTGTGCATTGTTACAGTCCAGTCCGCTTTTCTACCTCATGTCGGCGGCGATCGATGAACCAAAGTAATGAAAATTTTTAGCGGCACTGCCAATCCTCCTCTAGCCAAATCCATTTGCGCCTCCATCGGGATCGAATTGGGCAAATGCTGCATCCACCCATTCCCTGATGGCGAAACGTTCGTCAAAATCGAGGAAAACGTGCGAGGCGAGGACGTCTTCATCGTTCAGCCCACGTCGCCCCCCACCAACCATAACCTGATGGAGCTGTTCATCATGATGGACGCCCTGCGCCGGGCCAGCGCGGCGCGCATTACAGCGGTGCTGCCCTTCTATGGCTATGCCCGGCAGGATCGAAAAGACCAGCCCCGCGTCCCCATCACCGCAAAACTGATCGCCAACCTGCTGATCGCCGCGGGCGCCAACCGGATTCTGGCCATGGATTTGCACGCCCAGCAGATTCAGGGTTTTTTCGATATTCCCGTGGACCATCTGTACGCAGCGCCGGTGATGTACGAATACCTCAAGAAAAAGAAGCTGGGCGAACTGGTGGTGGTCAGCCCCGACGTCGGCGGCTTGAAAATGGCCCATGCCTATTCCCAAACACTCCAGGCCGGCCTGGCCATTGTCGCCAAACGACGCAAGAGCGCCTCGGAAGTCGAGTCCATGGCCGTCATCGGAGAAATCCGGGGCAAAAACGTCCTCATGGTGGATGACATGACCGAGACGGCGGGGACGCTGACCGCTGCTGCGGTGCTGCTCAAAAAGAAGGGCGCCCGCCAGATCCTGGCATGTGTTTCCCACGCGATTCTCAACGAGATGGGGATCCAGCGATTGCGAAAATCGATGATTGACGAACTGATTACAACTGATACTGTCCTTCGCCCTGCTATCGATGGCGTGCGAATCACAACGTTGTCGGTTGCGGCCCTTTTGGGCGAAGCGATCAAACGGATTCATAGCAATTCGTCGGTAACTTCGCTGTTTGAATTTAAAGGCGGACGCACCAGCTAGCCTGGTGTCAAAGCCCAAACCAATTTTAAAATGAAATCTGTACCATTAAATGCATTCTCCCGGTCCCTCGGACGGCGGGCGGGATCCAAGAAATTGCGCGCCTCGGGCCGCATCCCCGCGATCATCTATGGCCGCGAACACAAAGCCCAGAATATTGAGGTCACTGCCGACGATATCGAGAACCTGATGCACGACTCGGCATCAGAAAACGTCCTGGTGGATCTCGCGGTGAAGGACGATGCCCGGCCCAAGCGCCTCGCGCTGGTCCAGGAAGTCCAGCACCATCCCCTTCACCAAAATGTCCTCCACGTGGACTTCCATGAAGTGCTGGAGAATGAAAAAGTGGTTGTCCAGGTGCCCGTCGAAACTGTTGGGGAAGCGGTGGGAGTCAAGACCGGCGGCGGCGTGCTCGAACACGTGCTGTTTAAACTCAAACTCAGAGGGCTTCCCAAGGATCTGCCCGAGCAAATTGTCATTGATGTGTCCGCCCTCGAACTGGGCCGGGCCATTCATATTGGCGAAGTCAAGCTGCCTCCGGGAATTGAAATTTTGGGCGGCAAGAATATTCCTGTTGTCGCGGTGGCAATGCCTCGCACCGAAGAGGAAGAGGCTGCGGCGACGGAAGCGGCTCCGGTGGCTGCTGGCGACGTGGAGATGATCAAAGAGAAGAAGGAAGAGGGCGAAGAGGGCGCCGAAAAAGCTCCTGCGGGCAAACCAGGGGAAAAGGGAGCGCCCAAGGCCGGTGCCAAGGGTGCTGCGGCGGCTCCGGAAAAAGGCGCCGCGGCGGGAGTCCCGGAAAAAGGCGCCGAAAAGAAAGCCGAGAAGCCGGCCGACAAAAAGGCCGACAAAAAGGCCGACAAGAAGGCCGACAAGAAGCGGTAATGTCCCAGGCTGTTTCGTCTCGAAGTCGAGCCGAACGCCGCCCCGCGCATGGAGAACCTGTATCTCATCGTGGGTTTGGGAAATCCCGGCGCGGAATACGCCCGGACCCGGCACAATGTCGGGTTTTGGCTTGTCGAATCGCTGGCCGCGCGCTGGCAGGCGGGCTGGACTTATGAAAAAAAGTTCAACGCGCGCCTTGCCCGGGCGGACCGGGCCGCGGCACGGGTGATCCTGTGCGAGCCGCAGACGTATATGAACTCAAGCGGCGACGCAGTCGGCCCCCTGGCCGATTTCTACCAGGTCTCTTTGGGACGATTGCTGGTGGTCGTGGATGACGCCGACCTGCCGTTGGGCGAAATTCGGTTGCGAGCCGGCGGCAGCAGCGGCGGCCATCACGGGCTGGAATCGATCGAGCAGCGTTTGGGAATCCGCAGCTTTGCCCGGCTCAGAATCGGGATCGGCCGGGCGCCGGGAGCCAGGGAGATTACGGGTTATGTTTTGGGCCGATTCAATTCGACCGAGTCGGTCCGGGCGGATAAAGTAATAGCAGTGGCGTGCGACCAGGCGGAAACCTGGTTGAATGCCGGAATACAAACAGCAATGAATCAATTTAACGGAATCATCGGTGATTCCGCTGACGAAAGAATAGAGCAGTGAAACGATACGAAGGCTTGTTTATATTGGAGACCGCGGGAAAAGAAGAGGGTCTCAAGGATACGATCGACAAGATCTCCTTGGACATCACGACCGCCGGCGGCAAAGTGGAAACCGTGCAAAAGATGGACAAAAGAAATTTTATGCGTGTGGCGGACAAGAAACACAACGCCGGTTTTTACGTGAACATTATTTTTGAGAGTGAACCGTCGGTGCTGGACCAGTTGAAACACCGATTCGCTGCGAACGAGGAAGTGTTTCGAGTTTTATTCACGACGGCGCCGCCGCAGAAACCAGCGCAGTAAACCCGAAACCACGGAGGGAGTCATGGCAAGCTTCAACAAGGTGATATTGGTCGGGAATTTGACGCGCGACCCCGAGTTGCGCTATACGCCGAAGGGCATGGCGATCACCAAAATCGGCATCGCGGTCAATCGCGTGTGGAAGAATGAAGCAGGGGAAAGCAAAGAAGAGGTCACATTCGTCGATGTGGACGCGTTTGGGAAGCAGGCGGAAGTCCTGGCGCAGTACATGAAAAAAGGCAGGCCGCTTCTGGTCGAAGGCCGGCTCAGGCTCGATCAGTGGGATGACAAGCAGACCGGCCAAAAGCGCAGCAGGCTGGGCGTTGTCCTGGAAGCTTTTCAATTCCTCGACGGCGGCAACCGCAAAGAGGGAGGAGCCGAAGCTCCCCGCCCCGCAATGGCGTCGGCGCCTGCCGGTGCCGCGGCTCTCAGCGAAGCTCCCGCAGCCCCCGACGCACCGCCCGCCGGACCGCCCGAAGAAGACGACGTCCCGTTTTGATTTTGGGCAGGGATGTCGCGCTGCGGCTTTACCGCCCGCGTTCAGCGGGCGGAACGGGAATTCTCCCCCATGCGAGAGACAACTCGGACGCATTTCACATTTCTGGGTAGCGGGCCCAGCCTTCTGATCTTAATCTTTCTCTTAATCCTAATCTGATGCACGAAGGAGATTAGGATTAAGATGAGGATTAGGATTAAGAGGAATCACCCAAAGAAGTGAAATGCACCCAGACAACTCCCGAACCGCACATATCGCTTGACCTTTTTTTTGGTTGCGGAAGAATGCGAGCATGAGAAGTGGAGTCTTGTTGGTTGTGGTCCTTCTGTCGTGGATTTGTGTTGCCATGGGGCAAACGCAAATTGTCAACAACGGTGGATTTGAGGTCCCCAACGGAGGGGAATGGAATTTATCCGGAGCCGGGGCCGTGATTACCAACGGGGCTGCAGCCCAAAGCGGTTCCGGTTTCCTTTCCATGGGCAATGTCCTTTCGGCAAACCAGTCGGCTTTTCAAACAGTTACTTTCCCGCCCAATTTGATTTCCGCCGTGTTTGGTTTTAATTTTGAAGTCGTCTCCAGCGATCAGTTTGCCAATGACGATGTTCTTTCCCTTTTCGTGCTGGATACGAACCAGAACGTTTTGATCAATGTGGGCAGCGTGGCCAACGTGAACGCCGTTTCACCGCCGAGCTACATCAGCGTGACCACCAATCTCGCCACTTACTCCGGCCAGGCCAATGTGTCGGCATTCGCAGGCAAATCCGTCGAACTCTTCTTCAAGGTGACCAGCGATCCCAATTTTGGAAATCAAACCAGTTTCAACATTGATAATGTCACCATGGTGATCGGGACGACCGCGGATATCCCGGCCAACGATAATTTCGCCAGCAGCATCACTCTTGCAACCAATTCCAACCCCGTCACGGTCACCGCCACGAACAATTTCGCCACCAAAGAATCCGGTGAACCCAACATCGCCGGCAACCCAGGCGGGCATTCGCTCTGGTGGACATGGACGGCGCCTGCTGCGGGAGTGGTGACGATCACCACGGCAGGCAGTTCATTCAGCACACTCCTGGGTGTTTTCACAGGTGCTTCACTAACCGACCTGGTTCCCGTCGCATCCAGCAATGGAAGCCTTCGCGGCACAGCCTCCCAGGTCACATTCGGCGTGTCGCCCGGGACGCGTTACTCCATCGCCGTGGACGGTGTTAACGGACAGTCCGGCACCATCAATCTCAGCTTGAATTTCGGGTTGAACAAGAAACCTCCAGTCGTTGCAATTACCTCGCCTGTGTCGGGCGCGAAAATTACGAAATCGACAGTGGTCGTGAAAGGCACGACAACCGATATCGTGGATGTGTCCCTCGTGCAGTATCGGCTCGAGAATGCCGCCGGGACGAACGATTATCAACCTGCTGATGGGACAAAGAGCTGGACCGCTACGGTCACTAATTTGATTCCTGGACCGAACACGATTCGGGTCCGTGCATTTGACATAGGCGGCAATGTTTCCGCAGGTCTGGGGCGGCTGGTGAATTTTGTCGTCCTCAGCCCTTTGACCGTGTCCGTGTCCGGCAGTGGCAGTGTCGTGCCCTCATTGAACGGGCATTTGATCGGGATTGGCTTGACTGTCAGCGTTACCGCCAGGCCTGGCCCTAGCAGCATTTTTGCCGGCTGGACTGGCGATCTCACGGCGGAGACGGCGGCGCTTCGCTTCAGCATGCAAAGCAACATGGTGTTGCAGGCGAACTTTATCCCCAACCCATTCACGCCCGTTTCGGGAGTTTACCAGGGCTTGTTTTTCCATACGAACGCGGTGGCTCACGAGAGCTCGGGATTCCTGAATGCCACGATTAGCCATGCCGGATCTTATACGGCCAAGGTAGTCCTCGCCGGCGCGAATTACGCCATTCACGGGCAGTTTTCCGCGACCGGAACCGCTAGCAATGCGATCGTGCGCAGGGGGCTCCCCGCGGTTGCCGTCGAATTGCAGTTGGATCTGGATGGCGGCGGGCTTGCCGGCCAGCTCGGCACCAGCAACTGGACGGCACAACTGAACGCCTTCCGCGCCGAGATAAATCCTCCCGTCGGCAATTACACTTTGATCCTGCCTGCATCATCCGTTCAGGACGATTCCACCCAGCCCGGCGGCGATGGGTTCGGCACCGTCAGAGTCGACAAATCGGGCAGAGTCAGTTTTTCCGGGACGCTGGGAGATGGCACACCCATGGCCCAACAATCGATTGTTACTCCCAACGGGCAATGGCCATTTTATGTCGCTCTTCCCGCTGACACCGGCTCCATCTTTGGCTGGCTCGGTTTCCAGAGCGACAGCAACTCGGACATCGGCGGGCAGCTGACCTGGTTCAAACTCGCGCACGCAAGGCCTTTTTACCCGGCAGGCTTCACGAACCAGATCGATGCCCAGGGCTCCCTCTATCAATTTATAAACGGCGTGCCGGTCTTGAATTTTACGGACGGCCAAGTCGTGTTCGCCAACGGAAATCTGGCTGAGGATTTCACGAATCAGATCGTCTTGACCGCGGACAGCAAGGTTACGAGCGCCAATGGGCTGACGCTGACGATCAGTAAACCCAATGGTTTATTCAGGGGAACCGTTGTGAATCCGGCGACCCGGAAACCTATTGCATTCAAGGGTGCCATCCTGGAAAAGCAGAATGTCGCGAGTGGCCTTTTCCTCGGCACGAACCAAACGGGCCGGGTTTCCTGGGGCCCGTAAAGCGGCTCCTTTTCAGTGTTGTCATAGTCCCGGGGTTCCTTTAAGTTGTCCGACCTGTTATTTCGTAGGTTCATAGAACAGATTTTATGGCAAAAACTGAAGTAATTCTCACTAGCAACATCGTCGGTTTAGGCGGCGAGTCCGACCAGGTCAGGGTCGCAGCCGGCTATGCCCGCAATTATCTCTTCCCGCAACAGTTGGCAATTCCGCTGACCCAGGCCAATAAGCGGCGCATCGAATCCCTCAAACAACGCCGCGCCGAACGCGAAGCCCACGAGTTCAACACCATGTCCGAGCTGGCCAAAGGCGTCGGAAAACTCGTCTGCGTCGTCACCGTCAAAACCGGCGAGGACGGCAGGGTTTTCGGATCGGTCACAGCCGGCACCATCGCCGACCAGCTCAAACAGCAATTCGATATCTCCCTCGACAAACGCAAAATCCATCTCGAGCACCCCATCCGCATCCTGGGCGAGCATGACATCCAATTGAAGCTGCACGCGGAAGTCTCTGCGGTCCTCAAGGTCCGGGTCGAAAGCTCCACCCCGCTGCCCGTGCCGGAAGCGCCCGTGGAACCCAGGCGCGAAGATCGCCCCGAACGGCGCGGCAGAAGAACCGATGCCGAAGCGGAACCGGCCAGGAAGGCGGCCCCGGCCGCCGAAGCTGGCGATCCCAAAGCGCGCGCCGCAAAACCCGAGCGCCCTGCCCGCGCGGAAAAACCCGCCAAGGCGGAGAAATCCTCCAAAGCCGAAAAACCTTCGAAACAGAAATCGGAGTAGGCCGGCTCAAATTCATTTCGTCCGATTCGGCAGGGCATCCAGCCCTGCCGTTTTCATTTGGAACAACGCTCCGGTAGGGCTGCGCTGCGCGCGCAATGGTAGGGCTGCGCTGCGCGCAGCCGGACCTATCCCGCGCATCAGCTCCTAACTTCCGGAACATTTCACCTGATCCCCCCGGCCCGTATGGTCTTGATGGAGGTCGTTCCAATCTCCAACCCATCCGATCTGGCAGTGAGCTGGATGGTTCCCGGCTGGCCGCTCTTCCCTCGAACTATCACCAGGCAAAGGGCATTGAATGCCTTGCGATCGCATGATTGAAACGGCTCCAAGCTCGTTGGATCACCATTGTCCGTAGCAACGATTTCGCCCGCGCCGTGAATTTCAAAATGGATGCGGTTGTCCGCGCGCGGGGAGGTGAGTCCGGCTTTGTCCGTCACGGTCACGGTCACGAAAGACAAGTCGCGTCCGTCCGCGCGAATCTTGTCGCGATCAGGCTCCAGTTTCAGCCTGGACGGTTGTCCCGCCGTTTTCATTTCTGCCGCGGCCCACTTCGCTCCGTTTTTGTAAGTGACCACTTTGAGCGTGCCCGGTGTGTAGACGACATCATCCCAGCGAAGCCGGTATTCGCCGGCGCCCTTCTTCTTGCGGCCTTGCGATTTGCCGTTGAGGAACAACTCACCTTCATCGCCGGAAGTGAAGACGTGAACCGGCGTGATCTGCCCTTCGCGCCCCGGCCAGGTCCAATGCGGCAAGATGTGCGCCATCGGAAAATCAGGCCGCCAGTGCGCCTGGTAAAGGTGGAAGCGGTCCTTTTTAAAACCGGCGAGGTCAATAATCCCGGAGTACGAACTGCGCGACGCATCGAACGGCGTGGGCTCGCCCAAATAGTCCCAACCCGTCCAAACAAATTCGCCGCCGACGTAAGGATGCTTCTCCTGGGACGCAAACACCTTGTCCGCTGAAGCTCCAAAAGCTGCGTGATACAGTTCATATGCACTCACCTGCCGCCGTCCGGGTTCCTCTCCGGATTTCGATCCAACGGCGGCACTGTTGCTGGCAGTGACGGGAAAAATGTATTCCCCACGGCTGCTCAGAGCCGATGCGGTTTCGCTGCCGATGATCAGTTTGTCCGGAAACTTTTCGTGAAACTCCGGATAGCGGCCGGGCGTCGTGCGTATTCCCGCGCCCTGATAATTCAAGCCGACGATATCCACCGTTGCCGGCAGCAGGTTCGTCGGTTGCGCCCAGTTCATCGCCGTCGTCGTGGGCCTCGTGGAGTCTTCCTCATGGACGATATTGCTGAGTTTCCTGCCCCATTCCGCGCCGTCCGCGCCCGTGAATTGTTCTCCAACCTCGTTGCCGATGCTCCACAGGATCACCGAGGGACAGTTCCGATCCCGCCGCAAATGTGCGCGCAGATCCTGCTCATGCCAGTCGGGAAAAATGAGATGAAAATCCAGAGGTGTTTTTTTTCGGACCCATACGTCGAAGGTCTCATCCATTACCAGAAAACCCATCTTGTCCGTAAGCTCCAGAAACTCCGGCGCGGGCGGATTGTGAGACGTGCGAATGGCATTGCAGCCCATCTCCATGAGCATCTCCAACTGCCGCTGCAATGCGCGTTCATTCAACGCCGCGCCCAGCGCGCCCAGGTCGTGATGGTCGCAGACGCCTTTCAGCTCGATGCGCTCGCCGTTGACGAACACCCCTTGGTTCGGATCGAACTTCAGTGTGCGAATGCCAAAAGGCGTTTCATAGGTATCTGCCACGTTCCCGTCCTGGGAAACGGTCGTCACCGCGACGTAACGGTTGGGCCGCTGTGTTGGCGGCGGACCCCAAAGCTTCGGATTCACGACTGTGCCGACGCCTTCTGCAACCGCGCTTTCGCCCGGTGAAATTTTCAGTGACATCGGAGCGATGTTTGCCACGGCGGAGCCGGATCTTTTGCCGTTCGCATTCAGGGGAAAAATCTCCGTCTTCAGGCTGACATTCCCGCTCTGTTTGGAATCGTTGTCCACCGTCACTTTTAAGTTCACGGTGGCTCGTTCCCGGGACACTTCCGGTGTCGTCAGTTGTGTTCCCCAATGACACACATGCACGGGCCCGGTTTTGAGCAGCCATACGTTGCGATAAATGCCTCCGCCCGGGTACCAGCGCGAGGATTGCGGCGGATTATCGAGTCGGATCGTCAGTTCGTTTTCCCCACCCGGTTTCACATACGGCGTCAAGTCCACGCGCCACGAGGCGTAACCGAAAGGCCAGCCGCCCACCAAGCGGCCGTTCAACCAAACCACCGCGTAGGACATCGCGCCATCCACATCCAGGAAAATAGACTTGCCGGCGTCCCCCGCTGGAATGCTCAGCTTCTTTCGATACCAACCCACACCGGGACTGGGCAACCGTCCCATGCCGCCGCCGCCTTCGGTGATGAACGGACCCTCAATGGCCCAATCGTGCGGCAAATCCACCCGCCGCCACGAACTGTCATCAAAACCCGGCTGGACATAGGGGGCGCCGTCTCCGGGGTTTCCCGCCGGCCGGGTCCATCGGCGCGAAGCATCTTTGATGAAAGGGTTGCCCGTCGGCAGAATCCATTGCTTGATCACCGCAGGTGGGAGATCTGCGGTTTGGTTGGACGCCGCCGATTGATTCGCGGTCGGATTGCCATCCGCTTCAGCTTCAGCCACGCGGCGAATCGCTTCATCCCGCCTGGAGTCGTAAAGCAAACTCACCGTGCAGTTGGTCGGATCCCCCTTGATGAACCGCCAATTCTCGTCGATCGAGATTCGCTCGCGAGGCAGGTCTGCCGCCGCAACAAGTCCGGTAGCGGCGATGAATAACCAAAGGAAATGGAATCTGATCATGTGTTATTTGTTCTGCCACTAAGATGGTTGGTAAGCAAACGGATTAAGCGGAAAAACCCTCACCCCGCCCCTCTCCCATCCGATGGGAGAGGGGCGGGGTGAGGGTTCGTTCGAGTCCATTATTCATGCGTCGGCGTTCGCGTCGGACCGAGGGAGTATGAATCACTTCACCGCTGACATTTCGAACTGTCCCGAGAGGCGGATGTCGGCCGAGGAGGAGCCGATCATGGCGGTGAACTTTCCGGGCTCCACCACGCGCTCCATGTTGCGGTTCCAGATTGCCAGGCATTCGGGAGCAATTGCAAAGCTTACAGTTCTTGTCTCCTGCGGCTTCAAGTGAATCCTTTCAAATCCACAGAGCCGCTTTTCCCACGTGGTCACAGAACCAGTTTCCTGGCGGATGTAAAGCTGCGGGACTTCATCCGCTTCGCGCGACCCCGAATTGGTGAGCTGGAAGCTGACATGAACGATGCCATCCGTGGCCTGGCGCTCAGGGTCCAGGTGTAGACGGCCGTATTCAAAGGTGGTGTAGCTCAATCCGTGACCAAAAGGCCAGAGGACGCCGGCGACATTGACCCGGGTTGGACCGGTGGGCTCGTCATTGGCCGATGGTTTGTTCGGAAACACCATCGGCAATTGGCCGGTGGATTTTGGGAACGTGCATGTGAGCTTTCCGCCTGGCGCGCAGTCGCCGAACAAAGCCTCCACAATCGCCGTGCCGCCTTCCATGCCTGGAAAGAAGGCCTGGAGAATCGCCGGGCACAGTCGATTGGCCCAATTCAACGCGACGGGCCTGCCGCTGATGTTGACGACGACCATCGGCTTTCCGAGTTTCGCGATGGCGCGGATGAGATCATCCTGCCGGCCGGTCAGGTCCAGCCCCGTGCGTGACGAGTCTTCGCCGACGGTGGAACGGATCTCCGGCCTTCCACGCGGCATGTCGCCAACAACCACGATGCAGATATCCGCCTTTTGGGCGTTGGCCACCGCCGAATCCAAGGACGCTTGTTCGTCCGGAGTGGGCGCTTCGCGCATGATTTCGGTGTCGGGCCAGCGCGCGTCAAAAAAGTCGCAGCCTTTTGCGAACAGCACGGCATCCGGACCAAACCTTTTCTCCAACGCCTGCCGCACGGTGGTCACCGGGGGATAGCCGGGGCCATAATGGCCGCGGGCGTAATCGGGATTGTCGGCGTTGGGTCCGCACAGGGCGATGCTCTTGATGCGGGCCGCGTCCAGAGGAAGCAGGTGATTTTCATTTTTCAGCAGGACAAGAGACTCACGAGAGGCCATCAGGGCGATCGCCCGATGCTCTGGCGAGAGAACGAGTGTGTCGGCTGGAGTCAACGGGCGATACGGCTGGTCGAAGAGCCCTTCCCAGAATTTCACACGCAAAACATCCCGAACGCGCGAGTCAATGATTGCCATGGGAACGGCGCCTTCCCTGACCAGTTCGCGGAGCGGGGTAACAAAGACCTCAGGCGGCGTGAAGGTGGTCCGCACGTTAAGCCCGGCCATGACAGCCTGTCGAACCGCCTCCTTGTAGGACGCGGCGACATGATGTTTTCGCTCCAGAAACTCCACAGCATCGCTGTCACTGACAACGTAGCCGCGGAATCCAAATCTTTTGCGCAGGACATCAGTGAGGAAGTAAGCGCTGCCGGTGATGGGCGAGCCGTCATAGTCGTTATAGGAGCTCATGACACCCAGGGGATTGGCCTCTCGAATGACGCGTTCGTAGGGCCAGAGGTGGATCATCTCGGCTTCGCGCGCCGGGATTTGGGGGTCGGTGCGGGCATGGCCTTCGCGAGCGCCGATATCGCTGGCATAAATGCAGAAGTGCTTCATGGTGGAAACAATTTGTTGCGCCTGCATGCCATTGACCATTTGGATGGCGAGTTCTGAGACGAGGTAAGGATCCTCGCCATAGGATTCCTCGCAGCGACCCCAGCGCGGATCGCGCATCACGTCCAGGATCGGGGCGTATACATTGGCGTATCCGAGAGCATGCGCCTCCCGGCCAGTGACCTCGCCGACCTGGCGGATCAGAACCCTGTCCCATGTCTGGCCCAGGCCCAGTTGTGTGGGGAAGCACGTGGCCTTGTAATGTTCCACTCCGCGAATGCCTTCGTCGGTAAACTCCGCGGGAACGCCCAGCCGGGTGTCCTCGATAAAGAATCGCTGCATCTCATTGAGGGCCCATGCGTGTTTGGACGCGGGCCACAGGAACGCGGCGCCGGGCACGTTCTTGTCCCCATAGGGATAGCCGTTTAATTGCTCATCGATGTTCGCAACCCCGTCCTTCCACAGGGCATTGAACCAGTTGGTGGTCGGCAGGTAATCCTTCAACACGCGCTGATACCCGTAAAGGGTAGCCATCTGGGCGGTTTTTTCTTCGAGGCTCATCTGGGACAGCAAATCGTCGAGCCGCTTATCCACGGGCTGCGACGCATCTTCATACACGTCTTTTTTGCCGTTCTTGTTTAGATCGATCCAACCCTCGTGGTAGATGCTTTTCCGGGTGAGAACGGCTTTTCCGGATTGGAGACATTCCTGGTATGATGGGGCGTACAGCAAACCGCCGGCGTTTCCGGCAGAAGAGTTCGCCTGGGCTGATATTTGAAGCGGAACAAAAAATCCGAGCACGAGCAGAAGTTGGATCGGCCCGCAAGCGTCTGGTTTCATTGACTGGATAGTGGAAGCTTCCGGATTCGCCGTCAATTTCAACCACGTTGAATGACCGAAAGGGAGTTGGGAGCGTAGGAAGATGAACGTCGCTGCGACCGAGACGGTTACCGGGAAGTTAGGACTCCGTGCTGGCGCGCCAATCGAACACACCAGGCTGAGGCGGACGCGCAAGCGC
>DASRKU010000407.1:0-7281 GCA_035648815.1 Verrucomicrobiia bacterium
TGTAGTATGCGTAACTGATCTTTTGGCCTCGCAGCGATTCGGCTGATGCCAGAGGGCGATCCTGGCTGGCGGGACAAATAAACACACTCGTGTCGACGGTGTATTTCGGCACGAGGAGATCCAGGACGTCCTCCGAAGTCACGGCCGCTGCGTTCGAAGGGTAGCAGCCTGCGCTGGCATTTGCGAAGACCTGGAGCGCGATATGAATTTTTTGCAGGTTCAGTTCGCACTCCGCTTTTTTCTTGCGCTGGGCGTCCGGTGTCCCGCTCAGTGATCGCAGGACGAGGAATCCCCCGATCAGGAGAATGGCTGCGACGGCCAACAGTTCGATCATGGAGAAGGCCCGCCTGTGGATCCGGCGTTTTGTGTGGAGGAGGAAGCGATCGCTGGGGATATGCGAGCCGGGCATCCTCATGCAGTCGATATAGAGGAAAGCCTGGTTTACTGCAATGTCGATCTGGCGGGTGCCGGCCTCAGGATGCCGGTCTGCCGATGGAGAACGTCAGCCACAACCATCCGGCGATGAAGCTGACGCCGCCGAGCGGGGTGATGGCGCCCAGCCACCGGGTATTGGTGACAGCCAGGACATAGAGGGACCCGGAGAAGAGAATGATGCCTGTCAGGAAGCAGAACCAGGGACCTTTTGGAAGCGGCTGGTGGCCGGCCAGCAGGAAGAGCATCAGGACGTGAGCGAACTGGTAAAAAACAGCCTTGTCCCAAATGGCGGCCGTGTCATTGCGGAGCAGGATGGATTTCAGGCTATGAGCGCCAAAGGCGCCGAGGCCGACGGTGAGAGCGCCGAGCAGCGCCGCGATTCGCATTGCCAGTGTATTCGTCATGATGCCACGCGGGTATATACCCCGGGAGGCAGGTCAATCCAGTGGAATCAGCTCATTCAAATCGAAATTCATTGGATCTTTTTAAAGCAGAAGGGAGGGTGGGGCTATGAAAGCGCATTTGTGTTTTGTGTCCACTGTGTTACATCAAATCGGCTGCAACTGAAACCCATGAACATTATTGCCGACGATCGATGCGCGGAATATTCCCGCCGCGGGCACCCGGAACGGCCCGCCCGAATTGTGCGCACCGTCGAAAAACTCAATTTACAGCGGGAACTTGAAATCACGTGGACGCGCCCCGGCCTGATTGAGGATGCAGCTATTCTGAGGGTGCATTCCCAGCGCCATCTTGCCCGCCTGGATCAGCCGATGGATTTTGACGCCGACACCCCGTTTTACCCGGGAATAGCGGGATACGCCCGGGCTTCGGCCGCGGCGGCGATTGAGTCCATGAAAAGCGCCCGGGCAGGGCAAACAGCTTTCAGTTTGATGCGACCGCCGGGACATCACGCGACCTCTCAAGAAGTGATGGGGTTCTGTTATCTGAACAATGTCGCCATAGCCCTTGTTGAGGCATTGGCCACCGGCGTCCGGCGCGCGGCGGTATTTGATTTTGACGTTCACCACGGAAACGGGACGGAGGAAATCCTGTTGGATTGGGAGGGTGCGGCTTTGTTTTCCATCCACCAGCATCCCTGTTATCCCGGGACCGGGGCGGCAAAGAGGGGCAGCAACTGTTTTAATTTTCCTGTCCTGCCGCACACACCAAGGCTGGAATATCGGCGGGTGCTTTCCCAGGCCCTGGATGGATTAAAGCGATTTGAGCCCGAACTGGTGGCGGTGTCGGCCGGATTTGACGCCTATGCGCGAGATCCGCTGGCGGAGGAAACCCTGGAAGCGGAAGATTTCCACTGGCTGGGCCAGTCCATTGCAAATCTGGGCGTTCCAGTATTCAATGTTCTGGAGGGCGGGTATAGCCACGATTTGCCGGAGCTGATCCTGGCGTATTTGAAAGGACTGTCCGGTTTGTAGCTCGCGGCAAGCCTACTTTTTCGGGGTCTTGACGCTGAATTTGACCGATGGCCGCTCGGATTTCGAAATGATCCGGCTGTGTGTTTTTTTCAGGCGTCGACGCAGCCGCGCGGTGGGGGTGGCAAATACTATGGCCACAATCAGGCCGATCAACACCACTGCCGAACAGACAAAAAGGACCCCGTACATGGAGATGCTTTTACGCTCTCGGCTGCTCCTTGTCCAGAGCACTTATGAGTCGTGGAGTTGGACACTGGCCCGTTGCCAGCGTAAGCTGGAGCGAACCCAGTCAGATCACAGGCATTCCTGGCCTGGATCGCACCTGGAGTTCCTGGAGTTTGCAGCCTGACGGATCAAAGCACAGACAGTATTGATATAGCCGTCGTGGGAGGCCCTCCTTATATTGGATGCGGACGGGCATCTGCGGGGGATCATCACGATGATGGACCTGATCACGGCGATGCAGGAAAGCGCGCGAGGCCATGCGGCGGAGGCGCACCAGGCGGCTTGAGATTCGGCCAAGAGCTTATCCGAATGCTTTCTTTCAGTGGACAATCCTACTCACAATCAGCCTTGGTATTGTTCGTCGCTGACCTTTTCCATCCAGTCAACGGTCTTGCCGTCGAGCTGTTCCTGAATGGCGATGTGCGTCATGGCGGTAGTCGCCGTCGCGCCGTGCCAATGTTTCTCACCTGGCGGGAACCAGATCACGTCACCAGGCCGGATTTGCTCGATGGGGCCACCCAAGCGCTGTGCCAAGCCGCAGCCAGCCGTCACGATCAGGGTCTGGCCCAATGGGTGGGTGTGCCAGGCCGTTCGAGCACCAGGTTCGAAGGTGACACTGGCACCGGCCGCGCGTGCCGGGGCGTTTGCCTGGAACAAGGCGTCTATGCGCACCGTGCCGGTAAACCAATCGGCCGGTCCTTTGCTGGAGGGTTGTGAGCCACTTCTCTTTATGTCCATTTGTGAAGTCCTTTACTCAAAGTTAGCACACGAGGTTTATATTAGAATTCAATTTTCCAACACTTCGACCTCGGGCGGGCGAGGCTGCGTCCGCCATTCCCCTGATGCGGCGTCGTTTCGAGAGTTGTCAGGATAGCATTCGCGTCCTATATTAGCCCGCATGAAAGCCACAATGTTCTTGAACCGGAAAATGTCATGCACTCTCCTGGCCGTTTTGGGGTTTGCCCGGCTGGCTTGCGCCAGCGAACCCACCGCCCTGGAGCTCATCAAGGAAGCGGACCGGTATGTCGGCGAAGATGTCAAAGGCAAGGTCATCCAGATACGATCCGAGAAATCCGTTGGAACTCTCGTTCCGAACATTTGGACGGTTGTTTATTACGATCAGGACGCCACCTTCAAGACAACTGAAGTGAAACTGGGCGCCGGCCGGAAACTGGACTTGAGCCATCCGTTGCGCCAGCCTTTTGCGTACATCAAGGCTGACAATGAGTTGAGCCGCGACAAGATCAAAATTGATTCGGACAAGGCCATTAAGATCGCCACTTCCGAGCCCTTGCTGTCGAATTTAAAGCTGACCGCGACGCGGCTCTCGCTGGAACCGAGCGACCACGGTTCGATTTGGAAAGTGCGGCTATGGGCCGCCAAGTTGCGCCACCCGAACGATGATGCCGATATTGGCGAAGTGGAAATTGCGGCCGATGACGGGAAAGTGATCCACAGCGATCTGCACATCAATCGTGTAGATTAGTCTGCCGAGCATGAATGATTCGCGGGGATGCCAATATGACGTGGTGATCGCAGGCGGGGCAATGGCCGGAGCCGCGACGGCCATTCTTCTCAAGCGCGAGCGGCCGGACCTGCGTGTTTTGGTGATCGAAAAATCCTCCACCTTCTCGCGTCGAGTCGGCGAAGCGACGGTCGAGATCAGCGGTTATTTTCTTTGCCGCGTGCTGGGCCTGACGCAGTACCTCAACGAATCGCACCTGGTCAAACAAGGGATGCGCTTCTGGTTTTCGAATTCCAAGACGGCCACACTCTCCGATTGCAGTGAAATCGGGGGGAAATATTTGTCGCGGGTTCCGGCCTTCCAGGTGGATCGGGCGGCGCTGGACGAGGAAGTGCTTCGGCGCGCCATTGCGCTGGGCGTGGAGCTCTGGCGTCCGGCCACGGTGGGGCCGGTGCAGTTGAACCCGGGCGCCGCTCAATCTCTGGAAGTCCGGTATCAAGACCAGGCACGCACCGTCACGGCCCGGTGGGTGGTGGATGCTTCGGGTGTCGCTGCCTTGCTGGCGCGGCAGGAAAAATGGTGGAGACAGAACGAAGCGCACCCGACGACTGCGGTGTGGGCGCGCTGGACCGGGGTGAAGGACTGGGACGGGTATGAATTGGCCGCCAAATTTCCCGATTGGGCTTCGGCGTGCAATGGAATCCGCGCCACGGCGACCAACCACCTTGTGGGCCTGGGATGGTGGGCGTGGCTGATCCCGCTCAAGGGGGGCGATGTCAGTGTCGGAGTGGTTTTTGACCAGCGTTTGGTGGACTGGCCCGAGGGCGGGACTCTGGGTCAGCGTTTGAAAAGCTTTCTATTGCGGCATCCGGTCGCCCGCGAGCTCATGGCCGATGCTCAATGGCGCGAAGGCGACGTGCATTGGCGCAAGAATCTTCCTTATTACAGCACGACTTTTGCCGGAGACGGCTTTGTGCTGGTCGGCGACGCCGCGGGTTTTATTGATCCATTTTACAGTCCGGGAATGGACTGGATTTCGTTCACTTCATGGTCGGCGGCGCAATTGGTGCTGGCGCAGCAAAAGGGTGAAGCAATGGCGGCGCGGGTTGCGGCGCATAACCAGCGATTCGCCCGCAGCTACCAGCGGTGGTTCGAAGCGGTGTACCAGGACAAGTACGAATACATGGGAGATTACGAATTGATGCGCATTGCGTTTCAATTGGACCTGGGCTTGTACTATTTGGGCGTGGCTTCGCAGCCGTTCAAGCGCGGAGCTAAAGCCCTGAGCGAACCCACATTTTCAACATCGCCTTCGGTGCCATTTTTCTACTTCATCCGATTTTACAATCGCCGCTTCGCCAGCATCGCCAGGGCACGGCGCCGGCGCAATCAGTGGGGCCGGCGCAATAACGGCCGGCGGGAACTGGTCCCGGGCTTTACCTTTTCGCTGAAAAGCGCGCTGCCGATCACAAAGGCGCTGTGCGGCTGGGCCTGGCTGGAATTGACCGAGGGATGGCGAAGCTGGTTTGCGCGCGCGCCTGGAAAACACTCCCTGCATCCATTGAGAGCGCCCGCTTCGTCGGTGCCTTGAAAGAAGAGGAAAGGGACGGAGCGCGTTGGCTTATCCTTCGTCGGTAGGGCTGCGCTGCGCGCAGCCGGGACGCACGCAGTGCGTCCCTACCAATTATCGTGAATGTTATCCTTCCCTGGTTGAACTGCGCTGCGCGCAGCCGGGCGGCTACTATTGGACCGGTTCGGTTTTAGCCATCGCCAGCTTTGCGTTCCCCCGCTTTATCTTCCAGTATTCGGCAAGGCTCTGTTCCGAGGTTTTGAGCCCCTCCGCGTTCACGTCCGCAAGAATTCTTTCCTCCGTCATGATGAACCGGTCGCGTTTGTACAGCAGGTAATTGCCGCGAATATCCGGTGGGGTCATGTTGATTGTCACCAGGTTGGCGCCGGTGCGCAACCCGCGCCGATACCCGCCCGAAGGTTCGGCAAGATTGAGGGCGCTGACCGAAGGAATCACCCAGTCCGGCCGCATCAAGCGCAGCGCTGCCATGCAATTCAACGTGCCATCGATGTTCGCCATCGGGTGCTTTGCCAGGGGCGTTTCCTCTCCGGGAATGAAGGGGCTCACGCTGCAGCCGCTCAAGGGCAACTCGCGCGCCAGTTCCAGATTGGCCAGCAAATCGGCATCGCTTTGTCCCTGCAATCCCGCGATGAAGCCTGAACTCACAAACCACCCGCTGTCCGCCAGGAGACGGATGTGGGCGATGCGTTGCTCGAAAGTTCCCGGCGCCTTGAATTCGCGGTACAATTGCGGTTGGGCTATTTCAAACTTGAGGATGTAAATGGTCGCGCCGGCAGCTTGTAATTCCGAGTAGAGCTCGGCGTTTAACGTTCCAAGGCACACGCTGATTCCCAACGACGTCTCGCGTCGCAGCGTTCGGATGAGCGGCAACGCGACCTCCCGAACCGCGAGTGGATCTTCGCCGGCCTGGATATTAATGTCGGTGACGATGGGTGGACGGTGATGGATCAACAGCTCGGCCAGGTCATCATGGCGGGCGCGAAAGCGGGACAAATTCCGATTGTCCCGCCGCATGCCGCAGTACGCGCAATTTTCGCGGCAAAAATTGGAAATTTCCACCACGGCGCGGACAAAAACTTTTCTGCCAAACCGTGCCTCGGCCGCCTGGGCGGCTTTTTTGTGGAACGATTGTTGTGACTCGCCGCGGAGATGAAGCAACCCGACTGTCGGGGTGAAGCGTTCAGTCATTGTGATGCGCGACAAAATAGGTCGTGTTTGTCTGTTGCGCAAACAATATCAGCGTGGAATTGATAGGGCGCAACCCTCACCCGAATTTGTGAATATGCTTGGCGTGGTCTGTTGATTTTCTAAGGTGGAGCCATGAATTGGGCGGCTGAGTGCGCGGTTTTAATTCCCTGCCTCAACGAAGCCATCGGCATTCAAGGGCTTGTCGAGGCGGTGCGCGCCATTGCGCCCACAGTGATCGTGATTGACGACGGTTCCATCGACGAAACGGCGGGCAGGGCTGCGCAAGCTGGAGCCGAAGTATTGCGGCGCCGGGTTTGCGGTGGCAAGGGCGCCGCGCTGGCCAGCGGCTGGCAGCATGCGCGTGAGCGAGGCTTTTCCTGGGTGCTGACGATGGATGGCGATGGCCAGCACGCCCCGGAGGATATCCAGGCATTCTTCAGCTGCGCAGAGCGGACGGATGCCAGTTTGGTGGTGGGAAACCGGATGGGCAACGCCGGGCAAATGCCTCGAGTTCGGCGATTTGTGAACCACTGGATGAGTGCCCGCATTTCGCGCATGGCCGGCCAGCCATTCCCTGATTCGCAGTGCGGTTTTCGTTTGATGGATCTGGATTGTCTTTTTCAGCTCCCCATTTCCGCCAGGCATTATGAAATCGAATCGGATGTGCTCCTCGCGTTCGCGCGTTGCGGATTCAAAATAGAATTCGTGCCTGTCCGCGTCATTTACGGCACGGAGCAAAGCAAAATCACTCCGGTGGGCGATACGATCCGGTGGGCTCGTTGGTGGTGGAGAGCGCAAAAGGGCGTGTTGCCCAAAAGGAAAAAAACGGGGAAAGGGAAAGAAAACCCTCACCCCGGCCCTCTCCCATCGGATGGGAGAGGGAGAATGTATTGACGCGTTGGTTGCAAACCATGGCGCAAAAAAGATCCAAAGCGTTCGAC
>DASRKU010000408.1:0-3443 GCA_035648815.1 Verrucomicrobiia bacterium
GAAACGCGCGTCGGGCCGCAGGAGCAACGCGTGGGCCTCAGCCAGATGTTCCCGTGGTTCGGCAAATTGAAACTGCGGGGCGAGGCCGCGCTCGAAGGCGCCAACGCCGCGCAGCAGCAATACGAAGCCGGCAGGCTCAAGCTTTTCGACGAAGTCAAACAAGCCTACTACGAGCTATACTATCTGGGCCGCGCCATCTCCGTTACCGAAGCGAACGTGGAACTGCTCAGACAATTCGAGGAAATCGCGCGGTCGAAGTATGAATCCGGCTCGGCCTTGCACGGTGACGTGATCAAGGCGCAGGTGGAACTGGACAAGACCCGCGACCGGCTCCGCACGTTGAACGACCTCAAGCACCCGACGGCGGCGCGGCTCAACGCCGCCCTGAATCGTCCTGCGGAGGCACCGCTGGCGTTTCCGACGAATATTGCCCCGGCAACACTTTCCACTGAATCCGCTCAACTCCTCCAACAGTTGCAGGCGGCTAACCCGGAACTCAAGCGCATCGATTTTCTGGCCCAGAAGGACAAAGCGGACATTGCCCTGGCAAAAAAGGAATTTTATCCCGACGTGACGCTGGGCGTGGATTACATCCAAACCGGCGACGCACGGATGTCCGGAGTGGCGGACAGCGGCAAGGACGCGGTGGTGGCGGGATTTTCCGTGAACATTCCGATTTGGTGGGGCAAGTATCGAGCCGGTGTGCGCGAGGCGGAGAGTCGTTACGCCGCCACGCAGCAGGAACGTCAGGACCGGGCGAACGGCCTCAGCACCGATCTCCAACTCGCCTTGTTCAAATACCAGGACGCGGAGCGCAAGATTGCCCTTTACCACGACGCCTTGATTCCCAAGGCCGATGAGAACGTAAAAGTGATTCAACGTTCCTTCGAGTCAGGCAAGTCTGATTTTCTCTCGCTCATTGATGCCGAACGCAACCTGCTGGAATTCCAACTGACCTACGAACGAGCGGTCGCGGATCGGGAGCAAGGTCTCTCCACGATGGAAAAACTGGTTGGCGGAGAAACGTCACTACTCACGTTCGAGAAAGAAAAGGAACCATGAAGCTGCCTCGTATCTATCGTATCCTGAAAGCCGCAGTCGCAGTCGTGATCCTGGCCGCGCTGGCGCTCGCCGCCGTGAGTTGCCGGAAGAAATCCGACGACGCTGTTCGGACCAATCACACGGACACGAACATGCAGTCGTCTGCGATGCCGGCCGATCACGGCGGCACAACGGGAATGGATCAGTCCATGCCCGGCATGAAGATGCCAATACCCGGCGCTACCGCCGCGCCGGCCACCGGTGAGACCAACATGGACGATATGCCAATGCCCGGTGGCGAACCTACCGGCACTGCAGCGTCCACCAACGAAGTTGTTCCAGGTCGCAGCCCGGTGGATCTGGACCCGGGGCAGCGCCAGTTCATCAACATCCGCACCCTGGCGGTTACGAACGGAGACGCGGTGGTGACGATTCGCACTGTGGGCATTGTGACCTACGACGACACACGGTTGGTCAACGTGAACGCGCGCATCATGGGTTGGGCCCAGAAGCTATATGTAGATAAGCCGGGCCAGTTCGTGAAACAGGGCGACCCGCTAATGGACATTTACAGCCCGGAATTATATTCGGCCCAATACGAATACCTGCTGGCCTACCAGCATTGTAAACGGTTGAAACACATTCCGCCGAAAGACGCGGCCCAGACCAACAACATTGTGTGGCAGGAGAGCATGGCCGAAGCGGAGACGCTGGCGGCATCGGCCCGCAAACGGCTCAAACTCTGGGAAATCAGTGACGACGAAATCGCTGCTGTGGAGAAGTCCGGCAAGCCAACCGATACCCTTCAACTCCGCGCACCGGTCACCGGCTATGTGATCGAGAAGAACATTGACCCCGCGCAAATGGTCACCCTCGGGAAAACGCTCTACCGCGTGGCGGATTTGACCACCGTGTGGATCAACGCCGACATCTACGAATACGAACTGCCCTTCGTTAAAGCCGGTCAGAAGGTGCAAGTCACCGGCCTCGCGCATCCCGGTCGCGTTTACGATGCCACGGTGGATTTCATTTATCCCTATTCCGAAAACAAAACCCGCACGACGACCGTCCGGCTGGTGCTGGATAATCGTGAGGAACTGTTCAAACCGAACGACTACGTCAACGCGGAGATCAAGGTAGACCATGGCCAGCACCTGCTGATACTACAGACGGCGGTGTATGACACCGGGGTCAGCCAGTATGTTTTTGTCGAGGTGAAGGAAGGGCATTTCGTTCCCCGGCGCATCGAGTTGGGACCCACCGTCGGCGATGAGGTTGTCGTGAACAAAGGCCTGGCGGAAGGCGAAATGGTCGTGGTGGACGGCAACTTTCTGCTGGACAGCGAAAGCCAGCTTCGCACCTCGGCGACCGGCGGTGGACATCAGCATTGAGCCACATGGACGCCGAGAAAACAAAACCCACGGACGAACCGGCCTGCAAACCAGGGCAAGAGAGTCCGTCTTCCGCGAAACCTTCCTCGCTGGTTCATTGTGAAACCATGATCGAACGCATCATCGGCTGGTGCGCTCATAACCAGTTCCTGGTCATCGTTGGCATCTTGTTTCTCATCGTCGCGGGGATGGTGGCCATCAAGAACGTCAAGCTCGATGCGATTCCCGACCTGTCCGATGTTCAAGTAATTGTCTTCACGGAATGGCCGGGCCGGGACCCACAATTGGTGGAGGACCAGATCACTTATCCCATTGTCAGCGCGCTTTCGGGGGCGCCTCACGTCAAATATGTGCGCGGCCAGACGTTTTTCGGCCTGTCGTTCGTGAACGTTGTTTTCAAGGACGGCACCGACATGTATTGGGCGCGCTCCCGCGTGCTGGAATATCTCAATCAGGCCATGGGCGACCTGCCGCCGGGTATCCGGCCCACGCTGGGGCCGGACGCCACGGGTGTCGGCTGGGTCTATGAATACGCGCTGGTGGATACGACCGGCCAGAACAGCCTGGCCGACTTGCGCACGCTTCAGGATTGGCGTTTGCGTTACTACCTGCAAAACACGCCGGGCGTGGCCGAAGTGGCCAGCATCGGGGGATTCGTCCGTGAATACGAAGTGGACGTGGATCCGAATAAACTGCTGGCCTACCATATCCCGCTGACCAAGGTCATCATGGCCGTTCGCGACTCCAACAATGACGTGGGCGGCCGGGTGATCGAATACGGCGAGACCGAATACATGGTCAAGGGCATGGGCTATATCAAGACCCTGGGCGACATCGAAGACGTCGTGGTCGGGGTGGACACCAACGGCACGCCCATTACCGTCAAGCAGATCGGGAACGTCCATTTCGCGCCCGACCTGCGCCGTGGCGCGCTGGACTGGGATGGCAAAGGCGAGGCCGTGGGCGGCATTATCGTAATGCGCTATGGTGAAAACGCGCTCACGACCATCC
>DASRKU010000409.1:0-5029 GCA_035648815.1 Verrucomicrobiia bacterium
TTACATCGCATTGCGCTGAATACCCGGATTGGTCGGCGGATGGAAACTCGCTGGTTTATATTGCAGCGGCCAATACGAATTCCACGGACGACCTGCTCCTGGCTGTGCTGACTCGCCGGCAGGTTTTCGACGGCGGAGGGCAATGGGCTGGCAAACCTGCGCAGGATGAGCTGGCGGGATTGGTGTTCAACGATCATACCAGGGTGCGATGCCTCCGGGATGGACGGATCATCTTCTCGTCGGAAGAATGGCGTCTGCCCGTGACGACAAATGATCTGCCACAGCGCCAGCAACTCTTTGCGCTGGACCCGGAGCGGCAATCGACGCTCACGCGATTGGTGCCGCACAGCACTTACGAACAACTCCCGGCCGGACTTTCCTATTTCGAGGTGAGCCCTGATGACACGCGCGTGGCGTTTGGCGGTGACAAGGGGATGGTGGCTGTCTTGACGCTGGCAAGCGGGAATGTGGAAGTGCTTCAGAACAGTTCGGACGCTGGGTTGAAGAGCGTGCCCTCATGGCGCTCGGCAACCGAGCTTTGTTACATCGGGGCGCAAGAATCCAAAACCAACACGATCAAGTGGGAGGTCATGCTGGCAGGCAATGGCAAGACCAACGTCATCAGCCGCCAATGGCCGGACACGGTCAGGAAAGGGTTCCTGGACTGATAATTGGCAGGGGCGAACTGCGCAGCCCTCGGTAATCCCGGCGCGCTCCATGCGGCACCGGCGGGTTTATTCCCGCGCCAGCACATGGAGTGCGTGCGCTTCAGCGCCGCTCTGGATTCTTCCACCCCTTCGCACATGTCATCACTCTGGGCGACATCCAACCCACAGCGCCGGTAAACCGGGCGCACTCCATACGCTTCGCGTTCGCTTCTGCCGTGGTATTAATCCCCGCGCCAGCACCTAAATCGCCCGCCTGTGACCAGTTCCGCCTCGACACGCGCGAGAAGTTCCGGTTTGCTTTGCCGAGTTTGATTTGACGGAATGAACGCAGAACAACTGGCCAAAGCCAAATCGCTCGGTTTTTCGGATCGGCAAATCGCTTTTTTAACCGGCAGCACCGAAGATGCGGTGCGCGCCGAACGAAAGAGGGTGGGACTCATTCCAAGCTACCGGCTGGTGGACACCTGCGCGGCCGAATTTGAGGCGTATACTCCCTATTATTATTCCACGTACGACCGCGGGGACGATGAAGTGCGGGTATCGGACAAGAAGAAGGTGATGATTTTGGGGGGCGGACCCAACCGCATTGGGCAGGGGATTGAATTTGATTATTGCTGTGTGCACGCCGCCTTTGCGTTGAAGGAGGACGGGTATGAGACGTTGATGGTGAATTCGAACCCGGAGACGGTGTCGACCGATTACGACACCAGCGACAAGTTGTATTTTGAACCACTCACGCTGGAGGACGTGCTGCACATTTACGAGCGTGAGAAGTGTTGGGGGGCGATCGCGCAATTCGGCGGTCAAACTCCCCTGAACCTCGCGCTGGAGCTGCAGAAAAACGGGGTGAATATTATAGGCACCTCGCCCCAAAGCATAGAAGTGGCGGAAGACCGGAAGCTGTTTGCGGCGATGCTGAACCGGCTGGGAATTCCTCAGCCTCCGAACGGCATCGCTGTGAACGAGGAGGAGGCGCTCAGCGCAGCCAGGAAGCTGGGATACCCGATCCTGGTGCGGCCCAGCTTCGTGCTGGGAGGGCGGGCGATGCAGATTGTCTATTCGGACGCTGAATTGCAGCATTACATGCGTTTTGCCGTGGAGGCTTCTCCGGAGCGGCCGGTGCTGGTCGACAAATTCCTGGAGGACGCGACCGAAGTGGATGTGGATTGCATTGCCGACGTGGGGCTTTTTGCTCCCGGCGCAGGAAGCGGAACGATCGTTATTGGCGGGTTGCTGGAACACATCGAGTTTGCCGGGGTTCATTCCGGTGATGCGGCCATGATTCTGCCGTCGCATTCGCTTTCCAAAAATATCGTGGACACCATTCGGGAGTATACCCACGCCATGGCGCGGGAGCTGCAGGTGATCGGGTTGATGAATGTGCAATACGCGGTCAAAGGCGACCATGTGTATTGCCTGGAAGTCAATCCGCGGGCTTCGCGCACCGTGCCTTTTGTGAGCAAGGCAATCGGGGTGCCGCTGGCGAAACTGGCCGCGAAGGTGATGGCTGGAAAGACATTGAAGGAACTCGGCTTCGTCCAGGAACCCTCGCCCAAACACTGGGCGGTCAAGGAATCGGTTTTCCCCTTCAACAGGTTTCATGGGCAGGACATTCTGCTGTCCCCGGAGATGCGTTCCACGGGCGAGGTGATGGGGCTGGATGCCGATCCGGGCATCGCCTATGCCAAGTCGCAAATCGCCGCGGGCGCGTCGCTGCCTTTAAGCGGCCGGGTGTTCATTAGCGTCAGCGATGCGCACAAGGAACAGGCGGCGGTGGTGGCCAGGGAATTTGCTGACCTGGGATTTGAAATTGTTGCAACCAGCGGCACCGCCACTGTGCTGGAGAAGGCAGGCCTGAAGGTCCAGCGCATCTTCAAGTTGCAGGAAGGACGGCCCAACGCGATTGACCTGCTCAAGAACAAGGAAATTCAATTGGTCATCAATACTCCCTCGGGACAGGCGCCGCGGACCGATGAAGTGAAGATACGGACCACCGCCGTGTATACCGGGACGCCCATCATGACCACTCTGAGCGGGGCGAAAGCAGCCGTCCAGGGAATTGCCGCTCTCAAGAAAGCCGGTTACGGCGTCAAAACACTGCAGGAGTATCATTAATCACCGCGTTGCGCGCGGTGCTTCAATCCGGAACAGGATCCCCGTTTTTCCCCAGACGTTCATTGTCCCAATTCCGAATTTGGAATATGGCGGATTGTGCCCGGACAGCCACAGGCGTCGATAAAGATAAACAGCGGCAAGAACTGTTTCATTGTGTGATGAACGCATTGAGCTCAGGACCCGATTCATTGAAACACCTCGCCCGGTGATCCCATATCAGGTGAAATACCCAGCAACGAATGGACCTGAGCGGCGATTTTTCCCACCTGCCGGGCTGTGAACGTCCCGGGCAAAACAACGTGAGCCCACCGCTTTTGGGGCGCGACGAACTTGCCGTGCATGAGGCTGCTGAACGAACTCTGCACGCGCCCCCGCCGGGCCGGCGGAACAGGAGCATGAATTTCAATCCGCCCGGAGTCAATGCCGTTGCGCAATAATTCCTGCAAAAGACGCATCCTGCGGGATTCTGGACGGGATGCCAGAGATCACAATCGGGCCAATACCCCGCGTCACGCGGGTCAAAAAACAGACAACCCGCTTGCCTGGCGGCAAGCGGGCTGTTTCAGAAGCTTAAGAGATATCGCGTCAGGCGATGGCGCGGCGTGATTTCATTGCTGCGAAACCGCCGAGCAAGAGAGCGCCAGCAAGCAAGCTCATTGAACTGGGCTCGGGCACCGGCGTCAGCGTCTCTGAGAAGCTGGTGCTGCCAGCAAAAGTAATGTCGTACTGAAAGGATAGGAGCTGTCCATCCTGAACCGGGGTTCCCGCAGTCAAGTGGATTTCTCCAATAAAAGGCCCGCCGACCAGCACTGGTTGGAACGCAACGGCAATTGACCAGCCCGGGTTCGCAACGCTCAGGCCTCCAATAGTGAACGTCTGTCCCATGGAAACATCAACGATGTAACCAGTCCACGGCGAACCCGTATTGTTGTTGATTGTATTGGCCAGCGTCAGCGTCGGGTCACCAACCGTCGTAAAGTTACCGGCGATGGCGCCGGCTCCATATTGGTTGACAGGCAACCCTGCATCGCCGAAGGACAGGGATTGGTCTGGGGCGCTAAATGTGTAGATTGGGCAATAGACATTGGCGTCACCGAAATCGGATGTTACACCAGTGACAAAGCCTGCCTGGGAGAGAGTGGATGTGAATCCTACCAAAACCAGTAGAACGAACGTTCTTGTTTTCATAAGCTTCTGACCCCGCAACCGGGACACTGACTATTGTTTCAGGGGACTTGGTTTCTTTAACTAAAGAGGTTTTAACATGGTTCATTAAACAATGTCTACAAAAAAAGGGGACAAGACTAAAGCTTGTAGTAGATCTAATAGACAGAGTGACAAGAAGAAGGAAAGCTGCCTTGAGCGTGTTTACTGTCTGGTGGGAAGCAGTTTGCGAAAGAAAAGGGCCGCACAGGCTGTCCTGTGCGGCCCCAAGAGCGGTGTCTAAACCGCTTAATGGATTCTACCGCTGCCGTCTGGCGCTGATTCTGCCGGCAACCAGAAGTGTCCCACCCGCCAAAAGACTTAAGAGACTGGGCTCGGGAACCGGGATGAGCTGTTCGGTAATCCCATACCATTGAACCGCTGACGGTGTCCAGAAAATTGGTTAGCGCCGTTTAACTACAATAGGAAAATATGATAATGATTCTTATCCTTTATATTTCTGACGCCATCCTGATCTGCGTGCATGGCCAACACTGGTCCGGCTGCGCTGCCGCGCAAACGGACGCACGCAGTGCGCCCCTCCCCATTTGCGTTCCATCCCCCCCGTCAGAATCCTCTTGGAACCCGGGTTTGCCGACCTTAGGCTTTCTCCCAATGTTTCGGCCTTGTATTGATTTGCATGAAGGCAAAGTAAAGCAAGTGGTCGGCGCCACGCTCGACCAGGCCCCGGGTCAATTACGGACGAACTTCATCTCACACCATGACGCGGCCTGGTATGCGAAACTTTACAAAGACCACGGCTTGAAAGGAGGACACGTCATCATGCTGGGCCCGGGAAACGATGCCCAGGCGCGCTCCGCCATCCAATCCTTTCCAGGCGGCTTGCAGGTCGGGGGAGGCATTCATCCTGACAATGCCCGGCGCTGGCTGGATGATGGAGCCTCGCACGTGGTGGTGACCTCCTGGGTGTTTTCGGGCGGCAGCCTGGATTGGGCTCGATTGGCGCAGTTGGTCAAGTCGGTGGGCAGGGAACGGCTGGTGTTGGATTTAAGTTGCCGGCGTCGCGGGACGGATTACGTCGT
>DASRKU010000410.1:0-8557 GCA_035648815.1 Verrucomicrobiia bacterium
GGGGAGGCGGGCAAGTGAAAACAAAAAGTGGTGACGGACGAAATGGGAGCAGGCTGGCGCGGCGCGCAGCCGTACAGCAAGGGAAGCCCGAATCGCGGTTTGACCGCTGCCCTGCCAGAAACTAGTTTGAGCACGTGGAAAAAGGAAACACCACTGCTTTTAATTCGCCGCCCGTCCGGTTCCTTCTGCGCGCCGCCTTGCCCGGGTCTTACGCAAATTTCTTCGGACGCAAACTGATCCGCTTTTTGCTGACCATCCAGGGCCTTGGCGCCTTCGCCCTCATCACTCTCGGGGTTCTGCTCACCAAATTCCGGAGGTCCAGCCGTGTCACTTTCCCTCTGGCGTTCCACGAAGTCTCGCGAGGGGGTCTGCGATTGCTGCCCATGTTCCTGTTCATGGCCGCCGCACTCGGATTGGTTGTTATCGGCCAGACGGTTTCCTGGCTGACACGCGTCGGTGCCATTAATTACATGGGCACGGTCATGGTCATTGTCGTCGTGCGCGAGCTCGGACCCATGGTCGGGGCGCTGCTCGTGCTGGCTCGTGTCGGGACCGCAAACGTAGTCGAGTTGGGCACTGCGCGCGCCCTGGGCGAAGTGGAAGCCCTCGAAGCCCTGGGCATCGATCCCATTCATTACCTGGTCGCGCCACGGGTGTTTGGAATGGCCGTGGCGATCTTTTGCTTGACGGTCTATTTGATCCTGGGCGCCCTCATCAGCGGTTTTTTATGGGCTTTTATCCAGAACGTGCCGCTGCGGCCGGGAGATTATTTCAGCCAGCTTGCAGGCTCGTTAAGCTGGCTGGATTTCGCGCTGGTAGCGCTCAAGACAGCCCTCTTCGGCTTCATCATTTCCATTGTCACCTGCTATCATGGTCTGGCTCAACCGCTCCGCCTTGAAGAGGTGTCGCATGCGACAGTCCGCGCCGTCTCCCAAAGCGTCATCGCGTGCGTCTTGCTCGATGCCCTGTTCATTGTCATTTACCTCGTCCTCTGATGAACGAGCCCATGCCCATTCTGTCGCCGGCCGCCCTGGACATGCAGGGTGTGGCCACCGGTTCGATGCGCGACCCGAACAGTATGGTCGTGGAAGAGGTTCAATGGACGGTGGCATCCGGCGATTTTTGGGTGATCGGCGGGTTGCAGGGATCAGGTAAAAGTGATTTTCTGTTAATGACGGCGGGGCTGACGGCGCCGTTGCGGGGCACTTACCTGTTTTTCGGGCAACCGATGCCTCTCTTTGAGGAGCACGAATTGCGCGAGCGGCTGCGGCTGGGCATAGTGTTTGATGGAGGCCAGCTCTTTAATCACCTGACCGTCTCCGAAAATGTGGCTCTGCCGCTGCGGTACCATCGCAATCTTGGCCCGGCAGAGGCCGGCCCGGAGCTGGCACAGATGCTCTCGATTTGCGAATTGCAGCCGTATGCGGACAGCACGCCAGGGGCTTTGGCCCGCAACTGGCAAAAGCGCGTGGGACTGGCTCGCGCGTTGATGGTCAGGCCCGAAGTGTTGTTGCTCGATAATCCGCTCGCCGGCCTGGACTTGCGGCACCGCGCCTGGTGGCTGGGCCTGCTCGGCCAGTTATCAAAGGGACATCCCTGGATGAATGGACGTCCCGTAACCCTGATCGTGACAGCCGATGATTTGCGACCCTGGCGTCTATGGGCCCGGCAATTTGCCATGCTGAAGAACAAGAGACTTGTAATTCTCGGAAGCTGGGACCAACTCGAATCCGCCGGCGACGAAATGGTCCAGGAACTCCTCGCCATCGCGCCTGCTGACGTCTAAACCATGGTTTGCCAATGCCCCTCCAGGATTTAACACCACAATTGCGAACCCGGCTTAGCCGGATGGAACGCGCCGTCGGCTGGTTCGTCATGCTGGCAACCGCGCTCCTCGTCTTCGGCTTCGGCTATTACATGTACCAAACAGCCAAGAGCAAGGGCTGGTTCAACACCAAAGCCCGGTTTTTTACATTCCTCAACACCGCGGCAGGGCTCAAGCCCCAAGATCCTGTCGAACTCATGGGCTTCCAGGTTGGCCGCATCACCCGCATCGACACGATGCCGCCGAGGGAATTCGACTATAACATCTACCTGGAATTTGAAGTTGACGCTCCCTACTACGGCTACATGTGGACTGAAGGTTCCCGCGCCAAGGTGGCCCCAGCCGATTTTCTTGGGAAGCGATCCGTGGAGCTCACCAAAGGTACGGGCGGCCACGCCGCATACATTTCCTTTATGCTTCGGGCGGCAGGAATCGCGGAAGCGAAGGATCTTTATCTCTCCGATACGAACTGGCGTTTTGCCGAGGATCTTTTCCGGCCCGGAACCACTCAGGCCCTGGCGCGCGCCTTCCGGCCACTTACGAATGTGGACGTGGCGGCCGAGTTGGGCAGAACCCAAATCAACATCCTGAATCTCAGCCAGACGCGGCGCGGGCTGACCGGCATCTGGAATGAAAAGGAAAATCGATACGACCCGGTCACAGACGGCAGCAAGTATTGGTTGCACGCCGATGAATCTCCCGCGTTGACACAACGGCTGGAGGATCTCGTCAACCAGGTGCAATCCGCTCTTCCCAATATTCTCAAGCTCACCAATCAATTGAGCCTTGTGTTATCCAATAGCGCGAACCTCACATCGAACTTGAACTTTGTGGCCGTGGACGCGCGGCCCGCCGTCAGCAACCTGGCGTTGATCACGGCGCAATGGAATCGGCCGGGCGCCTTCGGCGAATGGCTGCTGCCGACCAATCTCAACCAAAAACTCGACGCCACCCTCACCAGCGCCAACACCAACCTGGACCTGCTGGCCGCCAACCTGGATCGCGCCCTGGACAACCTTGCCGGGATCACAAGCAATCTGAACGCCCAGGTTCAGGCCAACACGAATATGTTGAGCTCCATTTCCAAGGCCGTCATCGACACGGACAACCTGGTGCAGGGACTAAAGCATCACTGGCTGTTGCGGTCGGCGTTCAAGCACAAAGCCACCAACGCTCCTCCCGAAAAACCCGCGCAGCCCTTGCTTCCGCCAAAGGAACGCGGGGAGCAAAGGTGAATCCAAGCCTCACCCGAGAAAATCTGAAAACTCAAATTTGAAATTTCAAATTCCAGCCGGGCGGAAACGAACCCTCACCCTGACCCTCTCCCATCCGATGGGAGAGGGAACAGGATGCCCGCGATCTGGATTGAATCGCGTCCTGGATTGCACTCAACGCGTCCCCAAATTCCCCCTCTCCCATCGGATGGGAGAGGGACGGGGTGAGGGCGCCTTCCTCTCGACTCTCGACTCTCGACCCTCGACTGCCTTGTGCTCCGATTTTATACTCAGCATTACTTTTGGCTTTATCGCCCGGGGTGGGCTTTTCGCCGTTTGACGTGCCGGATGCCTTCTCCTAGACTCCGCTGCCGTTTATGAAAGTTCTCATCTGCGACCCCATCTCCCCGAAAGGCATCGCTCTCTTGCAGCAAAGGCCTGAGTTCCAGGTCACCGTCCTGGAAAAGCGATTGTCCGAAGCCGAACTCCTGCCAATCGTCTCCGAAGTCGTGGCCATCGTGGTCCGGTCCGAGACCAAAATCACAAAAAAGATTTTAGAGGCCGCCCCACAGTTGCGCGTCGTGGGCCGCGCGGGAGTCGGCGTGGACAATATCGACGTGGAAGCGGCGACGCAGCGGGGCGTTGTCGTCATGAACACGCCGGGGGGCAACACGATTTCCACGGCCGAGCTTTCCTTCGCGATGCTGTTGAGCCTGGCGCGGAAGGTGCCGCAGGCTCACGGATCGATGGCGGCCGGAAAATGGGACCGGAAGCAATTTCAGGGAACCGAACTGGCGGGCAAGACGCTCGGGGTGCTCGGAATGGGGCGGATCGGCAGTGAAGTGGCAAAACGCGCGGTGACCTTTGGAATGAGGGTGATCGCGTACGATCCGTTCCTGACTGAAGCGCGCGCCAGGGAGATCGGGGTGGAACTCGTGGATTTGGACAATGTCTACCGGGACTCCGATTTCATCACGGTGCACATGCCATCCACCGAGCAGACCCGCGGCATGCTCAACGCCGCCGCCTTCACGAAAATGAAACCCAAGGTGCGCGTCGTCAATTGTGCCCGGGGTGAAATCATTGTGGAGGACGATCTTTTGGCCGCGCTGGATTCGGGCAAAGTTTCCGCCGCCGCACTGGACGTATATGCGACCGAACCGCTGCCGGAGAATCATCCCTTTCGCAAGCACCCGGGCATCACGCTGACGCCGCACCTGGGCGCCAGCACGAAGGAAGCCCAAGAGAAGTGCGGGATCGAAGTGGCCGAAGTCATTGCCGGTTACCTGCTCACGGGCGAGGTGCGCAACGCGGTGAACCTGCCTTACCTGGACGCCAAGACGTACGAACAGGTCAAACCTTACCTGGTCCTGGGCGAGAAACTCGGCAAACTCATGGCCCAACTGACGCCCCAGCCAGTGGACCGGTTGCACATCACCTATGGTGGAAAAGCCAAGGACCTGCCGAACATCGACCCAATTACCCGGGCCATTCTCCTGGGATTTCTCTCCGGCGCCGCCGTCAAGGATTTGAACCACGTCAACGTGCGCAGCATCGCTTCCACGCTCGGGATCACCGTGGAAGAGAAGCGTTCCAACGAGCCCGTCACCTTTAACGAATGGCTACATGTCCAGGCCTCCGTTGGCGGCCAGAAAGTCATGTCCGCAGGCGGCACTTTTTTTGGCTCCCCGGACAACCCGCGCATCGTCCGTGTGTTCAGCCACCCCACGGAGTTCGTTCCTTCCGGGGTGGTCATGTTGCTCGAAAACAAGGATCGGCCGGGAATTGTTGGCTACCTCGGGACCCTCATGGCCGAGCACCATTTGAATATTGCCAGCATGAACCTGAGCCGGGATACTGCCGGAGGCCATGCCCTGACGGCTTTGAACCTGGACAGCGTGCCGCCCGAGGATCTCATGGAAAAAATTCGGAGAAATCCGGACATCACTAATGTTCATGTGGTGAAATTGTAGAGTTGTGCTAGGATAAACATCTTTATGAGAAAAATGTTACGAATGTTCGCGCTACTGGGCGTAATGGCCCCAGTCGCTTTGATGGCTGTCTCAAGCAGTTCGGGGCAGATGCCTCCCACCAATTCCATGACCGTGTTCTCCAGTCCAGTCCTGGCCAAGGGCAAAGCCGTTTCGGTCACCCGGAGCGACCTGGACGAGGAATTGATCCGGATCAAAACCGCCTACGCGGCCCAGGGACGGACCATTCAGACCGATTCACTGATGATCGAGCGCCAGGTGCTCGACAGCCTGATCAACCGTGACCTCCTGATGCTCAAGGTGACCGAGGCCGATCGCGCCAAAGGCAAGGCCCAGTTTGAAACCTCGCTTCAGAGGTTCAAGACCAACGGCGGGTTGACCGAGGAAGAATTCAACCAAAAGCTCAACCAGCAGCTCCAGATCATGGGTTTGACCAAGAAACAATGGGAACTGCAGGGCATCGAACAGGCATCCCTGCCGGTCATGCTGGAACGGGAATTAAAAACCAACCCGACAGAAGATCAGGCCAAGAAATATTTCGATGAAACCCCGGCCAAATTCGAGCGCCCGGAAATGGTTCGAGCCGCCCACATCCTGCTCATGACCAGCGACCCGGCCACTCGCAAAGATCTCACCGACGAGCAGAAAGCCGCCAAAAAGAAGCAAATGGAATCTATTCTGAAACGGACGCAGGCCGGAGAGGATTTTGGCAAACTCGCCAAGGAATACTCCGAAGATCCAGGCTCCAAGGACAAAGGCGGCGAATACACGTTCCCGCGCGGACAGATGATGCCCGAGTTTGAGTCCGCCGCTTTCTCCCTCAACACCAACCAGGTCAGCGACATCATCACCACGCCGTACGGATATCACATCATCAAGCTGTATGAAAAGATTCCCGCCAAGACCACCACGTATTCGGGGCTGGATACAAAAACAGTCCTGATGAAGTCCGACGGGCAGTATGCGACGATTCGCGATATGCTCGCTGAAACGGCGCTGCAAAAACAGATTCCGGAGTTCCTGGAAAAACTCAAGAAAGACGCCGGGGTCCAGATCCTGGATGATAAACTCAAGGCAGTCGAAATCCCGAAGGGAACGGCTGATGGGGACCTGTCCACGGAGCCTTCGAAGAAGTAATTCTCGGATATTAATTTCTTGCCAAAACAGGGAAAGCCTCCGGGCTTGCCCTGTTTTTTGCGTTCAAAATCTGCGTGGCCGTGTCTCGCCAGAGCACGGCCAATTTAGCCTTAGTACTTTTTCGAAAATTTCTTTTTGGATTCCGAGTCTGAATCCGGTTGCGCCGCCGCTGACGGGTTTTCAGGAGCAGGTGCGGTTTTGGCCGGCTCGGGCGCAGCTTTCGGTTCCGCACGGACAGCTTCCACGAAAGCCAGGTGGAGGGACATGAGGCTTTGTTTCAGCAATTGCGCCTCCTCCTTGCCCAGGTTTCCCTTGGTCTTCGCCTCCAGCATTTCCAGTTGATCAATAAACATCCGCGCGCCTTCAAGGTCGCGGACGGTCTGGCCCGACTCCGGATGCGGAGTTTTCCCAAGCAACAGCATCGCCATGTTCGCCTCTTGAATGACCAGTTGCGCAAACAGCGCCGACATCCTCTGGTCCGGGTTCAAAGCGCTGCTTTCCTCTTCAACTCGCGGGGTTTCATTCATGGCTGTCATTTTTCCGTTCCCGTTGGATTTCCGCCAGCAAAAACTGAATCAGCCGACGCAGACGCGTTTCCACATCCACTGTCTCCAGGATTGCCTGCCGTTCCTCGCCCGAAGGCAGCACCGCCGAGGACACCAGGTCCGCCGCCTCTTCCGGGTCAGCCATCGATTTCAGGTAATTCAGGATTTTTTTCGGGGAATGGTCTACCGTGGATGAGCTCGTGTAGGTTAGCGGCAGGCCTAAATGGACCCTCTCCTCCAGCAGCTCGCGGACTTTTGCCAGCAATGCGTCAGCCGCCACGCTGTCGCAAGGCGGCGCCTGGAACGAATGGATCTGATGAACCCGGTACGGTTGCCGCCGCACCGCCTGCTCCAGCTCAACACGCGCAATTCCCTGCAGAACCAGGTGCGAGGTGCCATCCCTGTGGCAAACCGACACCCGAATCAACCCCAAACCCGCCACGGGCGAGGGCGCCTCGCGCTTCCTGCCCGGCTTCTGCATCGCGACGGCAAACATCCGGTGCGAATCCAGTGCGTCCTTCAGCATCTGTCGGTACCGCGGCTCATAAATGTAAAGCGGAAGCAACGCCTGGGGAAAAAGTGTGGCGTTGGGCAGCGTCATCACCGGCGCTTCACGCGGAATCTTCATGGTCCAATGTAGGTGCGGATGGCGTTAATTCAAGAGGTGAGAGGTGGGGCAGGTGAGAGGTGAGAGGTGGGACCGATAATCTTTTCAATTTAATTGCGGTTCAGTTTGCCAAACCCTCTCCCCTCCTACCTCTCACCTTCTGTGAAATTCCACCTCTTGCCAAAGTCCGTGGATGGCGTCATCTTGGGTCCCTCTATGAATAGTCGAGTGGGCACAATCGTTCTGGTCCTCATTTCCGTCGGACTCATCGGCGGGCTCATTTGGACGCAGAAGCAATCGTCCGATCAAAGGAGCAAGGATACGGACACGATCACTTATTATTCCAACCAGGTGGTTCAGACCACCGCCACGCTGGATCAGCAGCGGCAGGTGAATATTTCTTTGGAAGCCGATCTCAAGAAAGGGAAGGATTCCTACAACGAGCTGACGAATGCCTTCACTCAGGTATCCGTGAACCTGGACAAATCAGAGGCTTCGCTGAAGACCAGCCAGGAAGAAGTCCAGCGCCGCGACACGCGAATTGCCGATTTGGAAACCCAGAACCAGGCGTTGGACCAACGGGCTCTGGATCTGAGTTCGGCCATGACGAACCTGACGGTGCAAATCGATGACACAAAGAAGAAGCTGGCCGCGTCGGAAGGGGACAAGGCTTTTTTGGAAAAGGAGCTCCAGCGGCTGATTTCTGAAAAGGCGGAATTGGAACGGCAGTTTAACGATCTGGCGGTGCTCCGCACGCAAGTCGCCAAGCTCAAGGAAGAGCTCAACATTTCCCGGCGCCTGGATTGGATTCGCCAGGGGCTTTTTGCCCGCGCCGACCAGCGAGGAGCCGAACAGCTCATGCAGAAAGTCGCCGCGAGCACCAACCGGCCTTCCAAAGCGCAACCCACCTACGACCTCAACGTGGAAGTCAGCGCGGATGGAACCGTCAAAGTCATTCCCGCCTTGCCGGTCCAACCTGCGGGCGCGGCCACGAATACGCCCGTGGTTCAATGATGGAAGGCCGTGCGCTGATCGATTCCCACGGGCGCGTATTGCGCGACTTGCGGGTGAGCATCACGGATCGATGCAATTTCCGGTGCCTGTATTGTCTGCCGGAATCGGAGGCCGCCCAGAACTTCTATCGCGGCCATTGGGCGCACATGCCCAATCCCGCCCCCATCGTCCAACAGTGGGTCCCCAAACCTAACATACTCCGCTTCGAGGAAATCGAGCGCGTT
>DASRKU010000411.1:0-3946 GCA_035648815.1 Verrucomicrobiia bacterium
AGGACAGGTCGGATGGGAGAGGGACGGGGTGAGGGTCTGCTCCGTTCAAGGTTCAGGGTTCGGCCCTGAACATTGGGCATTGGATGTTGGTTTGTTGACCGTTCAGCCTACACCCTTCGTGGGGACGAGCCGTCCCCACTCCTCTCACCTCGCACTTCTCCCCTCTCACCTATATCTTAATCCACTTGCCGGACTTGGCCGATTCCTCCACCGCCTCGAGCACGCGCTGGTTGCGGACTCCATCTTCGAAAGTCGGCTGCACGGGCTTGCCTTCCACACAGGCATTGACGAAATCCGCAATCGTGTGAATGAAGGTGTGTTCGTACCCGATGATGTGGCCTGCCGGCCACCAGTTGTTCATATACGGATGCACCCCTCCCTGCTGTGTCACCAAAATATCGCGGAAGCCCTGTCGATCCGGCGGGTTTGTGCTGTCGAAGAATTTCAGCCGGTTCATGTCCTCGAAATCAAAATACAGGGACCCTTTGCTCCCGTTAATCTCGAGTTCAATGTGGTTTTTTCGTCCCAAAGCCAGCCGAGTCGCCTCCAGGTTTGCCAGCGCCCCGTTCTCGAAACGGCCCAGGAACATGGCGGCGTCGTCAACGGTGACTTTTCCCATCTTGCGGGGCGCCTTGCCCGGATAGGAGTGGCCTTTGGAGCCGGCTTCCGGAAGCGGACGCTCGTGAATGAACGTATGAGTCAGTCCGCAGACTTCCTTGAACTCTCCGACGAGAAAGCGGCCCAGGTCGATGATGTGGGAATTGATGTCTCCGTTGGCGCCGCTGCCGCTGACAGCCTTCTGCAATCGCCAGACCAGGGGGAATTCAGGATCGGCGGGCCAATCCTGCGCGTAGCGCGCGCGGTAATGATAAATCTGCCCCAGCGCGCCTTCCGCGATCATTTTTTTAGCCTGGGCGATGGCCGGGATGCGCCGGTAATTGTGGCACACCATGTGGACGATTTTGGATTTTTGGGCCGCAGCGAGCATCGCCTGGGCCTGTTTGACGGTTAACGCCAGGGGCTTTTCACAGAGCACATGCTTGCCGTTCTGAGCCGCCGCAATGGCTATCTCCGCATGGCTGTCGTTGGGCGTGTTGATATCGACGATGTCGATGAGTGGCGATTCGACCAGTTCGTGCCAGTCTGTGGTAGCGCTGTGCCATCCCAGTTGCGCGCGGGCGGCTTGCACGGCGGCTGGATTGCGGCCGCAAAGGCTGTGCATTTCCACATGGGCTTTTAAAGGAAAGAACCTTGGAGCTTGCCGCCAGGCATTGGAGTGAGCTCTCCCCATGAACCGGTATCCGACCATTCCGACCCGCAACGTTCTGGCCATACAAAGTTGGGATTGAATTAGCGTCCGCGCACTTTATAGTGAGCATCGAATTTCAAGTCAATGAATGACTTGCAAATAATCCTGTAATTGCTGCCCAATGCGGCAGGATATGGCAAATCCGGTTGGAGCAGGAAGTTCCCGAGTGTGGTCCCGCATGGCCGGGACCGGGTGAGCGTTGCCGTTCTGTTGGAAGATCTTATGGAATATACCGCTGCTGAAATTGCCAGGCAATTGCAGGGCCAGTTGCTGGGGGACGCCACGATCCTTTTGCGCAATTTCGCCCCTGCCGATCAAGCCGAGCCGGGCGATTTGACCTTTGCGGAAAATTCCGATTACTTCACCCGCGCCGAGCGAAGCAAGGCATCGGCCATTATTGTGGACGCGCCGTTTGAGTCCAAAGACAAGGTGCTGATCCAGGTGCCGAATGCGCGCGTGGCGTTCGCAAAAATACTCGGGCTTTTTTTTCCTGAGCCCGATTTTCCCCAAACCATCCATGGCACCGCGATCGTCTCCCCTTCGGCAAAAGTAGACCCCACCGCGCATGTCGGTCCTTATTGTGTCATCGGCGACAATGCCATTGTCGGCCCGCGCTGCATTCTGCAAGGCGCCAATCATATCGGCCCGAACTGCCGCCTCGGCGAAGAGGTCAACCTTTTTCCAAACGTCGTCGTCTATCCCTGCACCGCGATCGGAAACCGGGTCCGCATTCATTCAGGCACCGTCATCGGATCCGACGGGTTCGGTTATGTCCAGGACAACGGCATCCATCGCAAAGTGCCCCAGATCGGCTCGGTCCAGATCAATGACGACGTCGAAATCGGAGCCAACGTGGCGATTGATCGTGGAGCGCTCGGGCCGACAGTGATCGGCAAGGGCTGCAAAATCGACAACCTGGTGCAGATCGGGCATAACGTCATGATTGGCGAGCATTGCCTTGTGATATCGCAAGCGGGGATTGCCGGGAGCACCAGGCTGGGCAACTATGTCGTGCTCGGAGGCCAGGTCGGTTTGGCCGGGCACTTGAATCTCGGCAACAATGTTTCTGTCGCCGCCCAATCCGGAGTCATGCATAACATTCCCGACGGAGAAAAATGGTTCGGATATCCCGCCCAGCCGGATCGCCAGACCAAGCGGCAGATGATCGCATTGCAGCAACTTCCCGAACTGCTGCGGCGGGTTGCCCAATTGGAAAGAACCCTCAAAGAACAACTGCCCGAATCATGATCACTCCCGGATTCCGTTTGAGGTTCGGTCTCGGCCTGATCCTCACTTCTCTTTTCACAGCGCCATGTTTGCTGCCTGCGGCTCCACCCCAGGTGGCAGATGCCCGGTCCCAAACCAAAAACCCTGATACCACGACGGCCGCGGCCAAACATCGGAACCCGCGTTCCCATAAGCCGATTCTGTTTACCTGGGGCGGGGTCGTCACGACCCATCCCGACGGTTCTCTCACCGAATTTGCCGCAGCGAATTCATCCGATTCAGCCCGGGGCCATGCGCTCCTCCAGGCAGTCGCCGCGGTCCAGGATGGCGATCACCTGGATTTGAGCCAGGGCGTTTTCGACATCGCCACAAACTTCATCTGCCTTTCCCCGCCCGCCGGCGGCGCTTTTCATCTGCACGGGGCTGGAAAAACTGAAACAACCATCAAGCGAACTTCCGGCAACAACGCGATCATCATCCCGGTCAGCCATTCGCAAACAACCGATTTGACCCTGCTCGCCGATGATCCACGATCAACGATGTGCGGGTGGGGATTGTTTGGCGCGATCTCCAATATCGAGGATGCCTGGCTGCAGAATGTCTCGATCAGCAGTTGGACCGATGGAATTTGGTTTCGCGGCAACGTGACCCTCACCGCGAATATCATCAACGTGTCCGTTTTTACACGATGGGATGGAGTTTACATTTGCGATGTCAGCAGGCCGACGGTCGTTAACTTCTACAATTGCGATTGTGTTGTGACGGCCGATACAAACGTTATCGACAGCGTTGGCCAGGCCCGGTGCTACCTGATAACGGGCGGAACCATGAACTTGTATGGATGCACGGGAGTTGCCACCGATTGCCCCCGGCCCAGGGGAGGTGATTCTCCCGATTCGATGGAGTTTGCGTATGCGGTCCAGTCCGGCGTCGGGCGGTATAATCCCGGGCAGGCTTACCTGTACGGGGGATCGTTCCAGGCCAAAAGACCCGGCGAGGAAACTCCGCGTCCGGGCAGGGAAATAGATCTATTCGGCGGCAGCAGCTCTGCGCGGATTTTTGTAAGTCCCACCGCCATCTACACCACTTTTGCCGATGCTCTGATCCCTGCGCCGTATCCACCGGGGAAGATTACGGACATTCAGTGGACTGTTCCCGAGTTGCCGCCGAGATCATTTCCCAGGCCTGAGATTATCAATAAAAGTATTTCGCGGAAGTAAGCCGGAGGGTGCTTGTGGGTAATTTTTGCCGGTCAATTTCCTTGGAGACAACCAGATTTTTGTCGTTTCTGATTGACCAGATTGGCCAATGTATGTCGAGATGATAAGCCGCTCGGTTTGGTTGATCGCTCATACTCAGAATGGCGAAGACTCTAATCAGAAACGGAACCCGCTCGCGCTCCAACGGCAC
>DASRKU010000412.1:0-10761 GCA_035648815.1 Verrucomicrobiia bacterium
GCGGTTCGGCGCGGGTCCTCGGATACGTGCCCTGGGAACGCAAGGACGGATACCGGCGGCAGTTTGCCCTGTTGCTGGGCCAGAAAAATCAGCTTTGGTGGGATTTGCCGGCCCGCGAATCCCTGGAGTTAAACGCAAAAATCTACGGCATTTCCGCCGCCCACCTGGAGCGCACCGTCACAGAAATGACCGAATTGCTCGGGGTCCGCGAAAAACTCAACGTCGCCGTGCGCGAACTTTCCCTCGGCGAACGCATGAAAATGGAGTTAATCGCGTCGCTTTTGCACAAACCCAAAATCCTGTTCCTGGACGAACCCACAATTGGATTGGACGTGGTTTCGCAGAAGACCGTCCGGGAATTCCTCCGCCAGCACAATGCCCGCGAAAAAACCACCATCCTTTTGACCAGCCATTACATGACCGATATCCAGGAACTGTGCCGCCGCGTCATCATCATCGATCGCGGCGCCATTTCCTTCGACGGCCGCCTGGAGGAAATTGTGGACCGGTTCGCCGACTTCAAGCTGGTCACGATCCAGGTGGAGATGACGGCCGAAATTTCCATCGAGCGCCTGGCCGGCTACGGCGAGATCGTCAACCAGAATCCCGGCAGCGTGACCCTCAAAGTAAAGCGCGACCGGGTGATTCCAGTCTGCAAAGCCCTGCTGGATGAACTTCCGGTGACGGACATTGATATCCAGGAAGTTCCCATCGAGGAGGTCATCCGCCGGGTGTTCGATCAGCCCCGATCGATGGAGTAGCCGAGCTTGCGGAAGCGCTGCAGCTTGTAGAGCAGCGCGCGCCGGCTGATGCCCAGGGCTTTTGCCGTCTCGGTGCGATTGAATTCGTGCCTGCGCAACTGCTCGAGAATCGCCTCGCGCTCGATTTCCGCGAGCTGGGTGTCATCGGAGCTGGAGGCTGGAAGCGGCAGCGCCGCCGCCGCGCTCACGCGCGAGGGCAGATGCTCCGGCAAAATGAGTTCGCTGCGGGAGAGGAGCACCGCCCGTTCCATCGCATTGCGCAATTCGCGCACATTCCCCGGCCAGGGATACCGTTCGAGGCAGGCAGCCACTGTTTCGGAAAAACGCGCGCGACCTTTGGCAAATTCATCGATGAACAGTTTGGCCAAAGGCAGGATGTCTTCGCGACGTTCCCGAAGCGGCGGGATGTTCAACTCCACCACATTGAGACGATAAAACAGGTCTTCGCGGAAACGGCCTGCCTTCACAAGTTCCTCCAGATTCCGGTTGGTCGCCGTCAGCATCCGGGCGTTGGTGTGCAATTCGCGATTGGAGCCGACCCGCTGAAACGCGCCGTTCTGGGTTACCCGCAACAGTTTGGCCTGCAATTGCGGGGTCATCTCCGCGATTTCATCCAGAAAAATCGTGCCCTGGTTGGCTTCCTCGAACCGTCCGATGCGCTGCGCATGGGCGCCGGTGAAGGCGCCCTTTTCATGGCCGAACAGCTCGGCTTCCAGCAGCGTTTCAGGAATGGCCGCGCAGTTGACCTTGATCAATGGCCCCCCCACGCGCGAACTCCAGGCATGCATCACATCGGCAAGCACCTCTTTTCCCACGCCGCTTTCTCCGGTGATCAGCACCCGCGTCTCCGATGCCGCAATCAACGACGCGTCGCGAAGCACTGTTTGCATCAGGGGACTGCGAGCGACCACGTGCGCGGGCAATGGCTGGTCCTGCTGCAACTTGAGCCCAACCGGCTCGGTCATGCCCGTGGCCAGTTGCACCGAGGCCAGCAATTCGTCCAGGTCAATCGGCTTGGCCAGGTAATTGACCGCCCCATCGCGCATCGCACCCACCGCTTCGCGGATATCCGCGTACGCCGTCACCAGCAGCACGGGCAACGTCGCGTGCTCCTGCCGAGCCCGCCGCAACGTTTCCAGCCCCGAAATCCCAGGCATGCGGACGTCGGAAATGAGCATGTCGAAATTGCCCGAGCGCAGGAGCTCCAGCGCCCGCTCTCCGGAATCCGCCGTCAGAGTTTCGAACCCCTGGCCTTGAAGAAATGAATCGACCAGGCTGCGCTGCCCGGGATCGTCATCGACGATCATGATGCGCGGCACGCCAGCGGAACTTTTGGCGGCATCGGAAGCCATGCCGTCAAGCTAGCCGAATCAGGAGCCCTGTATCAAGCGAGCGGTTTGCACAGAAAACCCTCACCCCAGCCCTCTCCCGTCCGACGGGAGAGGGAGGAGGGGGACGGCTCGTCCCCATGAAAACATCCAACAGCCAACATCCAACAACCAACTCCGAAGGACTGAGGGAGGACGTAGTGACGCGTTGGTTGCAAACCATGGTTGAATTCGAATCCAAAGCGTTGGGCTACCGTTCCCTCTCCCATCGGATGGGAGAGGGTTAGGGTGAGGGTTTCGGGCTCAGGGCAAGGCAGTTGCGCGGAGGGTGGCGGCAAAGGCGTTTGTGCCAGTGCGAACCCACAGCACGGTCCCGGCGGCTGAAGGGACCGCAGAGACGGGAAAATTCAGCCAGCCGATCACGATTTCACTTCCGCGGCCAAGCGAAAGGCAAAACGGGCAGTCGCCGTTTTTCGCCAGCAGACTGGCGGTGCTGAATGGCCGGCCATCTTCCAATCTGCCCCTGACCAGCGCCCGGCCGCTTGCGAAAATGAAGCTGATCCCATTGGCCGCTGTTTGCGCGGGCTGCTCGGCCTCCACCAGGATGAAACCATGCTTGCCCGATTGTGCGGCGGGATTGGTATTTGCATTGTAGATATTCCTGTCGCCCGACAATGCGGAAATCCAGTCGGGGGCCGAGACGGACCCGGTGACTTGCTCCGAGCCATTTGTGAGATCGACGTGCAACTGCAGCCCGAGTTGCTGATCAGCGCCATGCGTTTGCGCTGACGCATTACCCGCCAGGTCGAACGATCCCCGAAAGCCATAGCCTGCGCCTTCCACGAACACTTTGCCGGTGAAAAGGCCGGAGTCCGTTACGGCGAGTCGAAAAGAGCCCGAATTGATCGGGGAGACGCCGTTCGTATTTGCGACCAGCCCGGCGTAGTTGCCTTTCACGGGCGGAAAAGGACTCGGAACGAAATTGGCCTCCACAACCAGATTGCTCGTCATGGTGAACTGCAAGACGGGAGACCCGGTTCCCGTACCCGTCCAACCGCCAAATGCCTGGCCGGGGCCGGGAAGGGCTCTGACTGTGTAGACTTTTCCGATCTCCAGCAGTCTTCCATTCAGGCGGGGAGTGACCGTGCCCAAGCCGGTCGTCTGGACGACCACAGGCATCATGACGACATACGTGTAAGTGCCTGTGAAGGGTTCTGAGATCTCGCCCGCGCGGCTTACGGCGCGCACCTGCAGAACGTTATTCCCGGGGCTCAGCATGACTTGCGCGCTCCAATCGGCCGTGCCTTGCGCAAACACCGGCGGTTGCCCATTGACCCGGACTTCGACCCGGGCGATGCCGGAGGCGTCATCGGCTGTTCCGGACAGGGAGATTTCGGGCGAACTCAGCCGTGACCTGTTGGCCGGCGCGTGCTGGATTGCGATCACAGGCGGGATGTTATCACCGGCGACGACCTCCACCGGCGGGTTTGGGTTTGCTCCTGGGCCGCCCGGCTCCAGGCTCGCCGCGATCAACGCCTGGCTTGCGTTCACCCGGCCGTAGCCGAACGAAGGATCGTATCCCGTGGGGCCGGCATCGTCGGCCGTTTGCTGCAACAGGGCGACGATTCGACTGTTCGACAGCGAAGGATTCTGAGAAATCATGAGTGCGGCAACTCCGGCAACAATCGGGCTGGAAAACGAAGTGCCACGCCAGGAGCCGTAAGGATTATTGAGATCTCTCTGCGTCGTCCAGATGGTGTCGCCGGGGGCCGAGAGCATGACGTCATCGCCATAGCTTGAAAATGTGGCCAGCGTGTCGTCCGGTTCGGTCGCCGATACTCCCACGACATGATCGCAAGCAGCGGGATATTGCGGTGTATTGTTGGCGGTGTTTCCAGCCGCGGCGACCACCAGGACGTTATTGCTCCAGGCGTAATTGACCGCGTCCTGGAGGGTGGACGATGCCGAACTGCCTCCCATGCTGAGATTGATCACCCGCGCTCCCTGGTCGACGGCGTACTTGATCCCTTCTGCTATGCATGAATAGGAGGCGAATCCCGAGGAATCCATTACCTTGACCGGAAGCACTCGAGCGCCGTACGCCACGCCGACGACGCCCAATCCATTATTGCCGGCGGCGACTATGACGCCCGCCACCGCTGTTCCATGCCCAAAATCATCGATTGGAGCATTGCTGTTATTGACGAAGTCGTACCCGGACAAAGTCTGGCCCTGAAGATCGGGGTGGGCGGGGTTAATACCCGAATCCAGAATCGCGATAACTGTATTGGTGGATCCCGTGTTGAGGTTCCACGCCTCGGGAGCCTGAATTTTCGCAAGGTGCCACTCCGAGCCTGACGAAACATAGGGGTCATTTGGCACAAAGGCGGCCTTGGCCAGGTAATCCCGTTCCGCAAACTCAATATCGGGATCCTTCCGGAGCGACGCAATGAGGGAGTCAGCTTGTTCTTCGGCCACAGAAAGCACCCGGATATTCTGTTGGGGCAGGGTGCGCGTGTGGGAAATGTTCCGCAGACTGAGTTTTTGAACGAAATTGGTTTCTGAAATCCCGGACTTTGGCTTCACGAGAATTCGTCCGGGGACAAATAGCGCCTCAGCACAAACCGCAGAATGCGCCAGAGCCGTCAGGAGAATGGCCGTAAAGGCGACAAGGCGCGATCGATGAACGTTCGGCGCCATCCTGGAGAAGCCGGCTGCCAATATGCGGGTGTTGGTGACCACGGGACGCAATTCGATAGGCCTGCGAAAAGCTTCCCAGATGCCACGTATGCAACAGCTTGTAACTCAGCAAGGATGTCCATCCTTCGTGTCTACAATTCATGAACTTGGTTGATTTCGGGTCAGAGATTCACCAACTCGCGCCCGGATTACGGTGGGGATTGACGGCGAAGATTCTATTGGCTTTTCAGCCGAAAACAACAGTGGGAGCTGCCATTTGGCGAAACCACGGCCTGCACTTGCGACATGCTGCCTTGCATAACAGGCGTCCAGGTCTTGAAATCCGCGGTCGATTCCAACACCCACGGGTATTGCGCCACACGCGATGAAGAGATCGTGAATGTGACGGGCGCTCCTGGGGGCGAAGTTTTGGCGATGGCCAGCCGAATTGGTGCAGCCGAGTAGGATCCATTTCTCACCCGGTATAACTGCCTCGGGACTGCGGAAATGGCGACGGTGACATTCACCATGCTGTTGGACCCGCCGGCGACGGGTTTCCAGGTCTTGAAATCGTCCGTTGATTCCAGGACCCATGAAAAGGGGATCACCCCGGTCGAAGTAATTGCCAAGCCATTCGGCAATCCGCCCAGGGTGGTCCGCGCCGATTTCAGAAACACGCCGGGGACGACATAAGCCACTTCGTTGGAGGGAAGGCTTTGGCCCGAGGCGGTGAAAACAGTCACGGCAAAATAATAGGTCGACCCTTCTATCAGGCCTGTGACGGTTCCGGTAGTCTCGTTAGTGACCGTCACTTTGGAACTGTACTGGCCGCTCGCCAGCCCAAAATAAATATTATAGCCGATCACTCCAGGAGTGGCGCTCGGCTGCCATGCCAGCGTGACCTTTTGAACAGCGACCGACGTGAAACTCAAAAAGAGTGCCGAGACGATTGCAAAAAGCGAACGGAACCGAAAATTCGTTTGAAAAAATGCACTGGGTGGCATGTGCGATTGCTTAATGCAGGTGCGGTGCCACCGTTCAGTTTTTTGAATGGAACTCATCCCGAACGCAATCCGATTAGTTTTTCCATCCTATTCTCTAGAAATTTCAACCCTGGCGTTGCACACCGTGAGCCGTTCTTCGCGAGCCGAAAAATCCCCCGTCCGTAATAGCCGCAAAGCGCGTTGCAAGATGCGAGCCCGTCCTCGGTGACGGTCGCAAATTGCAATGGGGAATCTGGCCCGTTTCGTCCGGACTCCACTCCTGCCGCGCAGCGACGCATAAAAGTGCAGTTGGCACGCCTGTCGCTAAGAGACTCCTGAACCAGATCGGAGATCGAGTATGAATGAATCGGACGTCCGGAACGATGCGCAATCAGGCCAGCTTCACTTGCGGGTAACGCAGTGGATCGAACAGACACCTTTTGCGATCGAGGTCCGGATGACGAGGACTTCCCAGGTTTCCGGGCCTGAAGTTCAGGCCATGAAGACAGAAAGCCACCGGCATGAGGGGATCAGTCGTCCTTCTGAAACGAGGGTGGCGCGGTTAGGGCGGACGCGCTGGCAAAGTTGCGTCACTTGTTGAATCCGAACCCATTCATCTTCAGCCCGGGCCGGAATTTCTCAAGTAACAACGATTTGGAGGGTTGGCCGGCGAACCGGCCTTCCCTAAAATCCTATTAAGAAGAGCCTCGCGAGCAGGCTCAGAAGGCGGTATCCTGATGATCATGCAGTCCAGAAAAGCGGGTGGAGCAATGAGGTTGCTCATTATCGACGACGAAGAGAACATTCGCCGGACGACGGCTGTCGCCTTGGAGGCCATCGGCCATGAGACGACCAGCGTCGAGAACGGCGCCGCAGCCCTAAAGGAGATCGAGAACGGCCACTTCGATATCGCCTTCCTGGATTTGAAATTGAACGGCGAGAGCGGAATGGAACTTCTGCCCGAATTGCTGAAAATTGATCCCCGCCTGGAGATCGTGGTTTTTACCGCATACGCTTCCATCGAGACGGCGGTCGAGGCCATGCGCTTGGGGGCTGTGGATTATCTTCCCAAGCCGTTTACTCCCGACCAGATTCGGCAGGCGGTGGGTCGAATCGTGGAGAATCGCAAGCTGCGCGAGCGGGTGGCGGAGTTGGAATCGCGCCTGGCTTCCGACGCGCCTGACACGGATCTGACCACGCTGGAGCCCGCGATGCAACGGGTGATCGACCTGGCGTTCAAAGCGGCATTCACTCCGGCGACCATCCTGTTGCTGGGCGAGAGCGGCACGGGCAAAACCGTGCTGGCCCGGTCGATTCATGCCAACAGCGCGCAAAAAGACAATGCCTTCGTCACGGTGAGTTGCCCCAGTCTTTCGCGCGAGCTCCTGGAGAGCGAGTTGTTCGGCCATGTCAAAGGCGCCTTCACCGGGGCTGTGTCCGACAAACTGGGCAAGGTCACGCGCGCGGAGGGCGGCACGCTGTTCCTGGATGAAATCGGGGAGCTGCCCCTGGAACTCCAGCCCAAGTTGCTGCGCCTGCTTCAGGAAAAGGAATACGAGCGGGTTGGCGAAGCCAAAACGCGCCGGTCCGACGCCCGGGTGATTGCGGCCACCAACCGGAACCTGGACAAGGCGGTCCAGGAAGGGCGGTTCCGCGAGGACCTGTTCTACCGCCTCAATGTGATCGCCATTCGCTTGCCGCTCTTGCGCGAGCGCCAGGCCGACGTGGTCCGGATAGCCGAGAACTACCTGAAATTTTTCGCGCGGCAATGCGGCAAACAGCTCAAAGGTTTTTCCAAAGACGCTTTGCAGGCCATGCGCCAGTATTCCTGGCCCGGAAATCTGCGCGAGTTGCGCAACGTGGTGGAACGGGGCGTGATCCTGGCCGGAAGCAACGAACTGGAGCTGCCGGATCTGCCTGAAAACTTTTCAGGGACTTCAGCGTCCGGCGCGGACGGAGTCCAGGTCGGCCGACCCGTCTCCCTCGAACAACTGGAAGCCGAACACATCGCCCGTGTCATCCAACACGCGCCCACGATGGAAGAAGCGGCCCGAGTTCTGGGAATCGACCCCGCGACCCTGTACCGCAAGAGAAAGAAGATGGCCCCGGAAGTTCCAGCCAGGGAATGATGTCTGCCTATGCTGCGCACGCGCCTTTTTCTGAGCCTCCTGCCCTTTGTCATCATCCTGCTGGCAATGGGCGTCGGTGCTGTCGCGTTGTTCTCCCGCATGGCAGCCGGCGTGGACATGGCCGTCGGCGGCCATTACCAGAGCATCCTCAGCGCCCAGGCCATGAGCCAGGCGCTGGCGGGAATGGAAAGGGAAATGCAGTTCGCCGCCGTCACCCGCAGCACCGATAACAAGCTCTTCAACGAGTACCAGAACAAATTCGAGGAATACCTCGCGCTGCAGCGGACCAGGCCGATGAGCGTCGGAATCCTCTCCTTGAACGAGGAACTGGCCACCAATTACACCGCGTTCATTAAAAACATCGGGACCCTGGGCATGCTCCGGGCGCCCAAAGACCTCCAGCAGGAGCAGGTGTTCGCATCCAGCATTGCCCATATGAACGCGCTGCTGGAGAGAATGCGCGATCAAAATTACCGGGCGGTGCTGGCCACAAGTGAAGGCATCCAGGAGATGACCCGCAACGTCACCCGGCTCATGATCCTGGGCATGTTCATCGTCCTGGCCATCTCCGTCTATACCTGCTACCAGCTCAGCCGATCCATCCTTCAGCCGATTCAACTTCTCACCCGCGCCACGCGGGAACTGGGCGAAGGCCATTCAGCGGAGCCCGTCCCTGTCGTCTCGCGCGACGAAGTGGGGGAGTTGGCCAAGTCCTTTAACAAAATGCTCGCCCAGCTTGCCGAGTATCGCCGCAGCACGTCCGACGAAATCATGCGCCTGCATCGCACAATGGTCGCGACCCTCGCCTCGTTTCCCGACCCTATTTTCGTCCTGGATGAAGAAGGCCACATTGGATTGAAGAATCCGGCCGCCGAGGACCTTTCGGCGACGCTGCGGCTGAACGGAGAGCTTCCGGAGCGTTTGGCAACCATCGCCCATAGAACCCTGGACAGCGGCCAGAATTACCTGCCGCACAGTTTCGACGAGGCTGTGGCCTTCCGTGTCCGCGGCACCGAAAAATCCTACCTGCCCCGCGTTCTCGCGATGCGCACCAAAGAGAACGCGCTGTGCGGGGTGGCTGTAGTCTTGTATGACGTGACCCGTTTCCGGCTCCTGGACTCGGCCAAGTCCAACCTCGTCGCCACCGTCAGTCACGAATTGAACACCCCGCTCACCAGCTTGCGGATGGCGCTGCATCTTCTGCTGGAGGAAAGCGTGGGCGCACTGACCTCCAAACAGGGTGAATTGCTCGAAGCAGCCCGGGAGGACACCGAACGGCTCCTGCGCATTCTCAACGATCTCCTGGATTTGGCCCGGCTCGAGGAAGGCGACGAGGGGCTCCATCGCGAAAAGGTGCTGCCCGGTGAATTGATCCGGACCGTCATCAAGGAAACTGCCGACAAGATCTCCGGTCGCGGGCTCAGGATGAACTGCGCCATTGAACCGAATTTGCCCATGGTTTCGGTGGACCGGCAGCGCATCAGCCATGTCTTCAATAACCTCATCGCCAACGCGATCAAGTACTCCCCGGAAAACGGAGAAATTCTCCTGAGCGTATCCCGCATCGAAGACGATTACGTGGAGTTCTGCATCACCGACCAGGGGCCGGGCATCCCGGAGGAATTCCATGCCCGCATCTTTGACCGGTTTTTCCGCGCGCCCGGCCAGACCAAAACGGGCGCGGGCCTCGGGCTGTCCATCGCGAGGGAAATTACCGCGGCCCACGGCGGACGCATCAGTGTCCGGAGCCGGCCCGGAAAGGGCAGCACATTCTGCGTGGCGCTCAAAACCGTCTAGGACGCCTGCTCTCCGCAAAGCCGCAGCAACTCCCGTTCGTCAATGACCTGGACCCCCAGCTTTCGAGCCTTCTCCAGCTTGGTACCCGCGTCTTCTCCCGCCACAACGTAGTCTGTCTTTTTGCTGACGCTCCCGCTGACTTTGGCTCCAGCCGATTCGATTTTGGCGGTCGCCTCTTCTCGGCTCAAATGGGGTAACGTCCCGGTGAGCACAAAAGTCCTTCCCGTCAGCGGCCCGCCTCGCGAATCGCCCGGCGCCTGGAACAGTTCCGATTTGAAATTAACTCCCCCGGCGCGCAGTCGATCGATCAGTTTCCGGTTCCGTGGATCTCCGTGCCACTGCACGATGCTGTTGGCAATGACATCGCCCACGTCTTCGCACCCGGTCAGTTGATCCACGCTCGCGGCGAAAACATCGTCCAATACCGCAAAGCAGCGTCCCAGTGCCTTCGCCACTCCGGCGCCGACGTGGAGAATCCCCAATCCATACAGCGCGCGCCACATGTCCCGATGCTTGCTGGCCGCGACCCCGTCGAGAAAATTCTGAGCGGATTTTTCTCCCATCCGCTCCAGCTTCGACAGAGGCGGAAGTTTCAGCGTGTAAAGGTCGGCCACATCCCGCGCCAGCCCGCCCTGGACCAGTTGCCGGACCAGCACTTCTCCGCCACCTTCAATGTCCATCGCTCCCCGCGAGCACCAGTGTTCGATCCGGCCCCGGACTTGCGCCGGGCAATCCGGGTTCTGGCATCTCCAGACCGCGTATCCGGACGCGCCCTCCTCCGCGTCCGTGTCCGCATCGCTCCGGGTGAAGCGCGAGATTTTGGAGCCGCATTCGGGACACACTTTCGGAAACGCGAACGCTGTCTCATGTCCCAGCCGCTTCGTGAGAACCACATCGACCACCGCGGGGATCACTTCCCCGGCTTTCTGGATCGTGACGGTGTCGCCGATGCGAATGTCTTTTTGGCGGATATAATCTTCGTTGTGGAGTGTGGCGCGGCTGATCGTGCTGCCGGCCAGGAACACCGGTTCCAGTTCGGCGACGGGAGTCAGCGCCCCGGTGCGGCCGACCTGGACCGTGATGG
>DASRKU010000413.1:0-8535 GCA_035648815.1 Verrucomicrobiia bacterium
CCCCTCAACTCTCAACCTCCCCGCATGAGCGCTGAGGAGTGGCAAATCGTCTGGTTTACCGCGTGGGTCGCCGCGCTGAGCACTCTGCTGATCCTGCCTCTTGGCCTCGCCGTCGCTTGGGCGCTTGCCCGGCATCAATGGCCTGGAAAATCCATTGTGGAAACTCTCGTATCTCTGCCCCTTGTCCTGCCACCTGTAGCCACGGGCTTGATCCTCCTCAAGATTATGGGCCGCCACGGCAGCGTTGGCGGGTTTCTGCACAATCAACTGCATCTGGATATCGTGTTCACCTGGCGCGGGGTTCTGATCGCCCTCGGCGTCATGTCCTTTCCGCTCCTGGTGCGCTCGACGCGCATTTCATTCGAAGAGGTCAACCCGCGCCTGGAGCAAATCGCCCGAACGCTGGGCGCCGGAAACCTGCGCGTTTTTTGCACCATCACCTTGCCCCTTGCACGAAATGGAATCATCGGCGGAATGCTCCTGGCCTTTGCCCGCGCCCTGGGTGAATTCGGAGCCACCATCATGGTCGCCGGCAATATCCCCGGCAAAACCTCCACCCTCTCGCTGGCCATCTTCAATTCCGTCCAGCTCGGAGATGATCACCGCGCCTTTCAGTTGCTCGCAGTTTCCGTCGCGCTCGCCTTTGTCGCGGTCTGGGGTAGCGAATGGCTTATCCGTCGAAAAAAGGGTGCGTCCGCCGCCAAATAACCGGATGCAACTCCTGTTAAAAAACATCCGGTTGGCCCTGGCCCATTTCGAACTCCAGGTCGATGCCGAAATCCGGAATCCCGTCACGGGCATCTTCGGTCCCTCTGGCGCCGGCAAAACCTCCTTGCTCGATCTGATCGCTGGTCTGCGCCATCCGCGCTCCGCCTTCATCGAAATGGGAAACCGGGTACTTACGGACACCAGCGCCGGCATTGCGGTCCCGACCCGCCAGCGGCACATCGGCTACGTGCCCCAGGACCTGGCGCTGTTCCCGCACCTGTCCGTCCGGCGAAACCTGTTATACGGATACAAGACCGGCAGAGATTCCAGCCCTCTGTTTGCCTACACGCACATTGCCCAGGTGCTGGAAATAGAAATCATCGCCGAGCGGACGGTGGACAATTTGTCCGGCGGCGAGAAACAGCGGGTCGCTCTCGCGCGCGCACTGCTGGCATCGCCGGAGCTGTTGCTTCTGGACGAACCCATGGCAAGTCTGGATAGTGCTTTAAAGTCGAGGATCATTCCTTACCTGCGCAGAATTCGGGACGAATTCCGGCTGCCGATGCTTTACGTGACGCACGACGCGGACGAGGTGAAGGCTTTGTGTCAGGAAGTCTTGGTGCTGGAACAGGGGCGGTTCATCCGGCGGTGTGCACCGGAAAATCTTTAACCACGGATGGATTGGGATCTGAGGGGCAAAAGCAACCCTCACCCCGGCCCTCTCCCATCCGATGGGAGAGGGGGAATTGATTGACGCGTTGGTTGCAAACGATAGGGCAAGTAAATCCAAAGCGTTGCAACCTGTTCCCTCTCCCATCGGATGGGAGAGGAGGGTTCCTCGTCTTCGCATCCGTGTTCATCCGTGGTTGAAATCCGTTTCCCGGGCTGCGCTTGAGTTTTGGGTTTTCGGGCTTACCATTTGTAAAGTCTTTGACGGCTTACCCCCGTTCCCGTACCGTAAGCATCTTAGTTTGTCATGATTGGTTTTATCGTCAAAAAATTCATAGGCTCGAAAAACGATCGCGAGCTGAAAAAGATCCGGCCCGTGGCTGGAAAGATCAACGCGTTCGAAGCCGAATACCAAAAGCTTTCCGACGAGCAACTCAGGGCCAAGACCGAGGAATTCAAAGCCCGCATTGAAGAGGCGCGCAAACAGCGGAACTATTACGAAACGGCCGACGAGGCCCGCAAGCTGGAATCCGACCTCAGGGCCGATGAGGCCAAAATCCTCCGTCGCAAAAACTTTGAGCTTGAACAGCAAATCCTGACCGAATTCCTCCCGGAAGCCTTCGCTGCCGTCAAGAATGCCTGCCGCCGATTGTGCAACCAGGAAATTGTCGTCCGGGAGCACCAGACCAAATGGGAGATGATTCCCTTCGATGTGCAGCTCCTTGGCGGATACGCCCTGCACAGCGGGCGCATTGCTGAAATGGCCACCGGCGAAGGCAAGACGCTGGTCGCAACCTTGCCTGTTTACCTTAATGCCCTGGCAGGCCACGGCGTTCATATCGTTACGGTCAACGATTACCTGGCCGCGCGCGACAGTGAGTGGATGGGGGCGGTTTACAAGTTCCTCGGCTTGACCGTCGGCTGCATCCTGCATGACCAGCCCCCTCGCGTGCGGCGCGAGCAATACAACTGCGACATCACCTACGGCACCAACGCTGAATTCGGGTTCGATTACCTGCGCGACAACGGCATGGCATCCCGCAAGGAAGAACAGGTCCAGCGCGGCCACTATTACGCCATTGTCGACGAAGTGGACTCCATCCTCATAGATGAAGCACGAACGCCGCTGATCATCAGCGGTCCGGCCGTGGTCACGTACGACGAGCAATACGGCCAATACAAGCCCCAGGTGGAGGGTGTGTTCCGGGCCCAGGAACGGTTGTGTGCCCGGTTTCTGTCCGAGGCGGAGGAGATTGTCAAAAAACTTCATTCCGAAGACGCCGCGGACAAGCAGACTCAGGAAGCGCTGCAACAGCAAGCCGGGCGGCTGCTCTTCCGCGTGAAAACCGGCATGCCCAAGTCGGAAGGGCTGATGAAGGTTCTGGAGAATCCGGAGAACCTCCGGCTGATGAACGAGTCTGAATTACAGTTGCACGCCGACCAGAAAAAGACGGAGCTCTACGCCGAGAAGGAACAGCTCCTGTTCGCGATCGACGAAAAAAGCAACGAAGCCGATTTGACCGAAAAGGGCCGAAACTTTTTAAGTCCGACGGATCCCGACGCCTTCATGCTCCCGGATCTCACAACCGCGTTGCACGAGATCGATACCGGGCCCGAGCCCGACGTCCGCAAGCGCATGGAAGCCAAGACCAAGCTTCAGCAGGAGTTCGAGGCCAAGGCCCGGCGCATGCATGCCATCTCCCAATTGCTCCGGGCCTTCTCGCTTTATCAAAAAGACGTCCAGTACGTCATCCAGGATAACAAAGTCATCATCGTCGACGAAAACACCGGGCGCCTCATGTCCGGCCGCCGGTGGAGCGACGGGCTTCACCAGGCTGTCGAAGCCAAGGAAGGCGTCGAAATCGAAAGGGAAACTCAAACCCTGGCGACGATTACCATCCAGAATTATTTCCGGCTCTACAGCAAACTCGCAGGCATGACCGGCACCGCCGAGACCGAAGCGCAGGAGTTCTTCGACATCTATAAACTGGGCGTGCTGGTCGTCCCGACCAATCGGCCTGTCGCCCGGACCGATAAGAACGATTCGGTCTACAAAACCCGGCGTGAGAAATACGCCGCGGTGTTGAACGAGATCAAGACCATCCACGGCAAAGGCCGCCCCATCCTCGTCGGCACCATCTCTGTGGAAGTCAGCGAGCTGCTCTCCCGCATGCTCAAGAAGGAAGGCATCGTCCATTCGGTGCTCAACGCGAAATACCACCAGCAGGAAGCGGAGATCGTGGCGCGCGCGGGCCAGCGCGCCGGCGTCACGATCGCCACCAACATGGCCGGCCGCGGAACCGATATCAAACTTGGCTCCGGCGTGCCGGACATCGGCGGCTTGCATGTGATCGGGACGGAACGGCACGAAGCCCGGCGAATCGACCGCCAATTGCGGGGCCGATGCGCCCGCCAGGGCGACCCCGGCTCCTCACATTTCTTCATCTCTCTTGAGGACGATTTGATGCGCCTTTTCGGTTCGGACCGCATCGTCAAGTACATGGAGAAGATGGGCCTTGAGGAAGGCCAGGAACTGGAGCACCCGCTCCTGAACCGGTCCATCCAGCAGGCCCAGAAACGCGTCGAACAGCACAATTTCCAGATCCGCAAGCGCACGCTCGAATATGACGACGTGATGAACAAGCAGCGCGAAGTCATTTACGGCTTTCGCAATGAAATCATCCACGCCGAAGATGTGCGCGACCGGCTCATGGACATCATGGAGGAGGTGGTGCTCCAGAAGGTCGAACAGAACACAGGCCACGAGTATGATTTGAATGCCTGGAACCTCCGGGCCCTTGCTGACTGGGTGAACCTCAATTTTCCCCTGGGCATGCCCGAAGCCGAGATCATCAAGGCCGCCGAGGCCGGCACAGAATCGCCTGTAGCCGGATCTCTGTATGATGGCCTGAGTCCGGCGCAGTTCGCCGTCTGCAATTTCATCTCCGACAGCATCCGCAAGGCCTACGACCTGAAGATCAGCTTCGAAAAGCCCGAAGCCCTCAAGGAGGTCGAGCGCTACACCATCCTGAGCGCCATCGATCGCTTATGGCAGGAGCACCTGTACGAAATCGACAGCTTGCGCTACAGCATCGGTCTGCGCGGCTATGGCCAGCGCGATCCGCTGATCGAATACAAGGCCGAGGCGTATAAAATTTTTGATGAATTGATGGTCAACATCAAGACGGAGATTGGCCACAACATTTTCCGCAGCGCCTCCAGCCTCATGGCGTTCGAGAATTTTCTGCGCAGCGTGCCGCAGCAAACGATGCATCAATCCACCAGCGCCTTTGGAGGCGGCGCCACCGGCGCCGATCAGCGCCCGTCCAAAGCCCCCAGACAGGGGAGCGACATCGTCAGCGAGGCGGCCGCCGCCATTGAACAGCGCGCCAAACCCGTCCGCACCGGCCCCAAAGTCGGCCGCAACGATCCGTGTCCCTGCGGCAGCGGCGAGAAGTACAAACGCTGCTGCGGCAAGTGAGTCGAGTGTCGAGAGTCGAAGGCCAGCAGAAGACCCTCACCCTGACCCTCTCCCGTCCGACGGGAGAGGGAAGAGCGCCGCACGATTTGGATTGAATTGCGCTATGGTTTGCAACGAACGCGTAAACTGGTTCTCCCTCTCCCATCCGATGGGAGAGGGCAGGGGTGAGGGTTTTGCTTTTCTGACTATCCTTGGTCTGAGCAACACGCCTGCGAGGAGGCTCCGATGCATGTGAAGGTTGAACATCCAACAGGCCAACATCCAACAACCAACGTCCAAGAGAGAAACCATCGAACCTTGAACTCTTAGCTGCCCCTTTCACCTCTCACCTCTTCCCTCCATGATGCGCCGCATTCTTCTGATCGGATTTCTCCTGATGTGCTGTTGGCACCTGGAGGCCATGGATCGGTTCGCCGCGCTGTCGCTCATTGAATCGGGAGATACCGACCGTGCGACCGGCCCCAATGGGGAAATCTCCAGGTTCCAGATGCAGCCCGACGTCTGGAAGCGTTTTGCACGGACCAACGCAAGCCCGACCAATGCGGTGGATTCGTTGGAGGTCGCCAAGGCTGTAATGCAGGTTCGCTGCGCCGCGTTCGAGCGCGCTTCGAATCGGCCGCCGACGGATGTTGAATTTTACGTGTTGTGGAATGCCCCGGCCCAGGTATCCAACCCCGGCAAATCAGTCTCCCGCCGTGCCGAACGATTCAGCAACCTCGTGAAATTCAAGTAGCCGCGTCTCGTCAGAGCACGGCCAAATTCTTGAATCGGGAAGGGGAAATGATTTCAGCCGGGCTCTGACGAGAGGAGGCTACACAGCCGGACGCACGCAGGGCGCCCCTGCTAAAGATCATTGATTTTGTCGGCCCTTGGAAAATTGGTTCGGATGGTCTAGCGCCTGTCTATAAGCGCGCGATGCGTCGAATTTAATTCGCCCATCGGGCAGCCGCTTCCACCAATCCGCGGCATCCACAGGGTCCTGTTCTGTCCAAATGCTCATGAGATCTTGCGTGGCCACATCTTTCAAAGCGCTCACGCGAAACATCGAAATCCAGGCCGCCGCGTCACGCGGAGAATTCTCGGCCCATCGCTGCGCGATTTCAACCGCCGCTCGGTTCTGCATCTCGCCGGGGCTCAGGCTGATCGAGGCGAGGTCAGCGGCGGCACCGGGATCTGTGTCGGCCAGCGCCGCAGAGATCGAAGCGATCACTTGCTGTTGAATCGCTGAATGGGGAATGGTTTGGGCCCAACCCGCCGCCGCGGAGGGGTCCAGGACCGCCCACTGCGCTGCGGCATGTGCCAGCAAATTGTCTCGGTCCTTGCCCGCACCCAACCCAGTGGCAAATTCCAAGGCTACCGTCGGTTGATCACGCGCGGCTTCATAAGCCGCCCCGAGCATGGCCTCTTTGGCCGCATCAGTTTCAGGCAATTGCCCCAACCACCGCCCCGCTGCCGAAAAATCAACCGCGGCCCAGGCAACTGCAACTTGCCTCACTGCGTCCAGGCCTGCACTGGACTGGGATATTTGCGCCGCCCAGGAACTTGCCGAAACAGGATCATTGGTAGCCCAACGCCGCACCAGACTCTCACGCAAACATGCGGCCCCGATACTCCCATCGGCCAAAATGGACTCGAGTTTGGCGGCGATATCCGTAACTGGAATTGTTTGGGCACAATTGTCTGCAAGATCGCTTTCGGATTCCTCGTTAATGCCTTCCTGGAGAAGGTTGACGCTTGCCGCTGCGCCGAGGGTTGCTGGCTCCGCTGGGACGATGGGCTGCAAATTGTCGTCCTGCGTTTGCGGATCTGAAACGATGTTTGTATCAGAGGCAGAGTACTCCTCGGCGCCAGCGAGCCAGGAAAATGCCAGAAGCGCGAGCGCCAGGCCGGCAATCCGAAAGGATCTGATTGAAAACATGAATGAAAAGGGTTAAGGGCTGACCGATACGTTACTGAAGGCTGAAGTTGTGGCCGCGTTGGTATTCCCGGAAGCGACCACCATTCCGACGTAGGCGTTTGTGGCCATATTAAAGTTGCGGCCGGCGATCCGCGTCCAGTTAGTGCCGTCAGCAGATTTGTATCCGGAAATGTTGGATCCTGTGCGCGTCAGCCGGATCCAGCAATTTGGAGGGGCGGCGGTCCCCGAGGTCGTGCCGAACGAGTTCCCCCATGTGTTGGCCCGTCGCTGCCATCGCAACGCGAGGTTCTGGCCAACTCCCACCAGCGCGTATCTGGACCCTGTTGCGAGGTTTTCCCGAATCATTAACCCGCTGCAATTGTTGGTGAGGTCTCCCGCCGCAGACTGGACCTGCGCCTGGATCTGACCATCTGCCGAAAGCGTCTGATACACAAATTGGAACTGGTCACGAGTGCCAGCGATTCTGCCGGCCCCGGTGATTGTGAAAGCATCATTGGCCTGTGTCACGCTGCCTTCCACGCCGACATTCCCGATATCCAATGTTTGCCAGGGCGGCCCAACCATCGTGACGGAGAGCGACGTCGGGTCGGAATCGACAGTGCTGCCGGAGTCATAAACGAGCCTGCCCAGAACAACGTAATCTCCGGAAGGCACATTGCTCCAGACCAGGCTGTAAGGCGGTGCATCCGCTTCGCCGACCCAATTTGTTCCGTTGTAAAACTGGACCTTGCTGATCGTATGGCCGTTGTTGAGGACCGATGCCGCCAGCGTTACGTCAGCAGGAGCAACGTAGCTGTCGCCTTCAATGGGAGAACTAAGCGTAATGGAAGGAGGTGAAAGAGGAATCGGCGCGACGGAGAGCGACACCGGGCCGGAATCGACGGTGCTGCCGGAGTCATAAACGAGCCTGCCTAGAACAACGTAATCTCCGGACGGCACATTGCTCCAGACCAGGCTGTAAGGCGGTGCATCCGCTTCGCCGACCCAATTTGTTCCGTTGTAAAACTGGACCATGCTGATCGTATGGCCGTTGTCGAGGACCGATGCCGCCAGCGTTACGTCAGCGGGAGCAACGTAGCTGTCGCCTTCAATGGGAGAACTGAGCGTAATGGAAGGAGGCAAAAGAGGAATCGCGGGGACGTCATAGCTGACTTCGCCTGAAGGGAGGCTCTCGTTGCCCGATGAATCCATGGCAGTGACGGCGAAGAAGTAGCGGCTGCCTGGCTGCAGGTCATTGACAGTGCCGATGAGTTGATTGCCGACGTTTGTCAGGTAACTGTATGTGCCGCTGGCAAGTCCATAGCGAATGGTATAGGCGATCACATTGAAGCTCGGACTGGCCTCCCAACCCAATTTAACGGATTGGAGGGTCTGGCCGGACACATTGAAAGCACCTCCGATACAGCCAACCAGCACCGTAAAGAGCAGCAGTAACTTGAAACGCACAACAGAAACCGGTAATCAAATGTGAATCACGACGCCCCGGCAACCCTTCGCTCGCGCTTCACATCCGAAGCAGCGGCGATAGCGCTTTAGCAAACGTCCTGCCAGTTGGCTGAAATGGTTGGACCCGGCCATGTTTTTGGAGCCCGTCACGGGGGTGGGCGCGCTTGAAAATAATTTCGGCCGGTGAAAGGCAGCGGATCAAGTCTCCTTCGGAAGAACCGTATAATGCAATGTGCGGTTGCAATATGCAACTTGGCGCGGCCTTGTCCGTAATACTCTCGGAATCAGATTTTGAAAATGACTCTCGTGTGCT
>DASRKU010000414.1:0-3946 GCA_035648815.1 Verrucomicrobiia bacterium
CAAAAGATCCCGCCGCCAGCGTTCCGGCTTTGCTGTCGATGCGGCGGCGCCTGGCTGGGATTGCCCCGGATCCGATCGTGAAGGAAAAGAGCGCCCAACTGGATGCGATTCTTCAGGCATGCCTGGGCTTGTCCGTGGAAACCGTGGTGTCGCGGGCAGAGGTGGTGCCTGGTGAAGAGATGAAGTTGCACCACGTGGCGCGCGTGCGCTCCGCGATTCCTGTAAAGTGGCTCGCGGTCCGTTACCCGGCAGGCGGGCATGATCTCACCGGTGTTGTGGAATTGCACGCGAACCAGGAAGCCACCCGCGATACCACGCAGCAATTGCCCGGAAAGATTCCGCTGACACAGCCCTACTGGCTCCGCGCCGAAGGCACCGTCGGCATGTTCCGCGTCGATGATCCATCGCTGATCGGGTGTCCCGAAAATCCGCCGGCGTTCCCCGTCCAGCAGGTCTTCGAGGTCGATGGCCAGAAGCTGGTGATCCCGGATCAGCCGGTTCAAATTGCGCGGGATACGAACCAGGTCGAGGTGCGGCGTCGTTTGGAGGTGATTCCGCCGGTTTCGCTGGACGTGTTGTCGGAAGTGGAACTCTTCCGGCCCGGCGCGAGTCATGAAGTCGCGGTGGAAATCACGGCTTCGCGCCCGAAGACAATAGGGACCGCCAGCCTGGAAGCACCCTCGGGCTGGAAGATCTCTCCCGCCACGCGTCCGTTTCAATTGGCGGATGAGGGACAGAAAATTCGGGTTAAATTTGTGGTGACAGCTCCGGCTGCGCCTGGGACCGGGCGGATAACCGCGGCAGCCGTGGTCGGTGGCGTTCGGTTCGACAACAAGCGCGTGGAACTGCATTACAGCCATGTTCCCGCCCAGTTACTCCAGCCCGCGGCGCGCTTTCGCGCTGTGGCAGTGGACGCGGCTGTTCTCTCGCGCGAGATCGGGTATATCCCCGGCGCTGGAGATCGCATTCCCGAGGCGCTCGAACAATTGGGATGTCATGTGACCGTCCTGAGCGCGCCCGAGGTGACGCGCGAGCGACTTCAAAAACTGGACGCGGTGGTGGTTGGAATCCGCGCCTTCAACACGAGGACGGACATGGCGGCAATGATGCCGGCGCTTTTTCAATATGCCGAAGACGGCGGAACGGTGGTCGAGCAATACAACACGGCCAATGGGCTGAAGACCGACAAAATTGCGCCATTTGATCTTCATATTTCCAACGACCGGGTGACCGATGAAGAGGCGCCCATGACGTTTCTGGCGCCCGACCATCCGGTGTTGAACGTTCCGAACCGAATCACAAGCGCGGATTTTGATGGCTGGGTGCAGGAGCGGGGGCTGTATTTTCCGAATCAATGGGACGAGCGCTTCACACCAATTTTGGCCTGCAACGATCCGGGCGAGCCGGCAAAGAAAGGCGGGCTTTTGGTGGGGCGGGTTGGACGTGGTTATTGGGTGTACACGGGTCTAGCCTGGTTCCGTCAGCTTCCGGCGGGCGTGCCCGGCGCGTACCGTTTGTTTGCTAATATAATCTCGCTTGGGCACTCCGCGGAGCCCGCCCTGACCGGAGGTTCGAAATGATCTTCAGGCGCGTTGACAGCCGGCGGTGTCGCGAATGAAGTCGCTTCAGGATAGTTCGACCGATCCGGGCCCGGAGCGGCGCGGCGATGCGGGCGTTGAAGATACGGGCCTGAAATGGATCAGGACGTGGCGCGGCGTCTACCTGTTTGTCTTCTGCTGCTTTCTGATTTCCGTGGCCCTGCTGGTGGCGTTGTCCGCGGTTTTTTCATGAGCCTGCTCGATTTTGCAGTTCTGATCGGCAGCCTGCTCAGCATCGCCGCCTATGGCATCTGGCTCACGCGGGGCCGGCACAATCTCTCCGCTTACTTGAAAGGGGACTCGAAAGTCGGCTGGAGCACGATCGGGATTTCCGTCATGGCCACGCAGGCCAGCGCCATCACCTTCATATCCACTCCCGGCCAGGGTTACCAGGACGGGCTTGGATTTGTGCAGAATTATTTTGGAATGCCCCTGGCGCTGATCGTGGTGGCGGCCGTATTCCTGCCGATGTACCGGCGCCTGAACGTGTACACTGCCTACGAATTTCTCGGCAGCCGGTTCGATGGCAAAACGCGGTTGCTCGGCGCAGGCTTGTTTCTGCTGCAACGCGGGCTCGCCGCTGGAATCACGATCTATGCGCCCGCCATCATTTTATCCACGGTGCTCGGCTGGTCCCTCAATCTCACAATCATTCTGTCCGGGCTGGTCGTCATCATTTACACCGTCAGCGGCGGCAACCAGGCCGTCAGCGTCACCCAGAAATACCAGATGGCCATCATCCTGGCCGGCATGGCTGTCGCCTTTTTCGTCCTGCTGGCCAAAATGCCAGCTCATTTCTCTTTCACAGACGCCCTGACGGTCGCTGGCGGCTTCGGAAAATTGCATGCGGTGGATTTTTCGCTCGATTTGAACCGGCGATACACGTTCTGGTCGGGGCTCCTGGGCGGCTTGTTTCTTTCGCTTTCCTACTTCGGAACCGACCAATCCCAGGTGCAACGCTATATCTCGGGAAGTTCCCTGCGCGAAAGCAGGATGGGCCTGATGTTCAATGCGATCATCAAAATTCCGATGCAGTTCTTCATTCTGTTGCTGGGCGCGCTCCTGTTCGTTTTTTATCAATTCGAACAACCGCCTGTTTATTTCAATCAAAGCGCCTGGAAAGCCGCCGCCCGGAATGATCCAGCCGGCAAACTGCGCGCGGTCGAAGCGGAGTTTGCGGCGGTCCATGCCGAAAAGGCGGACCTGGTTCGCTCCTGGCTGGCTGCCAAACACTCCGGGAATTCCCAGGCGGAAGCCGAAGCGCGCGCCAGGGCAGGGGAGGCGCACGATCGGAGCGAAGCGCTGCGCAACCACGCCCGCTCCGTGCTCCAAACCGCCGCCCCGGGCGCCCAGGCCAACGATGCGGATTACGTGTTCATCACCTTTGTCACCGAACACCTGCCACATGGAATCATCGGCCTGCTCGTCGCCGCCTTCTTCGCCGCCGCGTTGTCCTCCAAAGCGGCGGAACTCACCGCCCTGGGATCCACGACGACAGTGGATTTCTACCGGCATTTGCTTCGACGCGAAGCTTCCGAAGCCCATTACGTGTCGGCTTCCAAATGGTTCACACTGGCGTGGGGATTTGTGGCGCTCGCCTTCGCCCTCTTTGCGCACATGGCCGAAAACCTCATACAAGCCGTCAACATCATCGGTTCCATTTTTTACGGAGTCCTGCTTGCCTTGTTCCTGGTCGCGTTCTTTCTCCGGCGCGTGGGCGGGACGGCGATTTTCTGGTCCGCGCTGGCGGCCCAGTGCCTTGTGTTTGCGCTCTACTTCACGCTCAGCATCAGCTATCTCTGGTACAATTTCATCGGGTGCGCGGCCTGCGTCCTGTTCAGCCTGATCCTGCAGTCGGCGCTCGGCCCGCGCGGCGGGCAGGCGCCTGCGGACGCCATCAGAACCTGACATGAGCGCTCCGGTCATTTGCTTCGGGCAGCAGCCGTGCGGATTTTTTCCGCGGCGCTTCCTCTACGCCAAAATCCAGACGGCGCGCAGGGTCCAGTCCGAAATCGGCGGAGAAATCGTCTTCTTTTTCCACGACAGCGATCACGATCCGCGGGAGACACGGACCATTTTGCGCCACCGCAAAACCGGCGAGCGGGCGACGCTGAATTTCACGTTTGAAAACAAGATTCAACGGAAGTTTTCTCCGCTCTACCTCAAGCGGATTTCCCCCGGCTGGCATGCCCAAACTTTGCTCCAGCTCCCCAATTACCTGGATCGCGGGCTCATCGATATTTTCAAACAGGTCTCCGCGCCCGTTGCCGCCGATTTCTGCCTGGAAATGTACCGTCGCATGGGCTTGCTCGAAGGCATTCGAATCGCGAGGTCGAGCGATCCCGCCC
>DASRKU010000415.1:0-6334 GCA_035648815.1 Verrucomicrobiia bacterium
CTCCCACTATTCTGGCCGAGAACTGCACCCCTCCCAACGGCGCCCTCGATCCGGGGGAAACCCTGACGATGGCATTTCCCATGAGAAACATCGGGACCCTGAATACAACGAACCTCGTCGCCACTTTGCTGCAATCGAACAATGTCGCGTTTCCGAGCGCTCCAGCCACGTACGGCGCGCTTCTCGCCGGCGGCTCCTCTGTTACCCAGGCATTCTCGTTCACCGCCGGCGGCATTTGCGGAGGAAGCATCCAGCCCGTGTTCCAATTGCAGGATGGCACCACAAATCTCGGAACCGTGAATATGCCTCTCACCCTGGGAGCCCTCGTCGTCACCACGGGCAATTATTCAAACGCCACAACCATCACCATCCCCACCAACGCCCCATCCAATACCGTCGGACCCTCATCCCCATTTCCTTCCTCCATAATCGTCAGCGGCATGACCAACCCCGTCAGCCGCGTCACCGTCACCATCCGCGGATTAACCCACGGCAACGGCAGCGACGTCGACCTGCTCCTGGTCGGACCGTCGGGGACAAATGTCATGCTGATGTCCAATTGCAGTTACGAATCCGACGTGAGCTACGCGTTCCTGACATTCGATGACAGCGCACCGGCCATGCTCTCGGAGACCGATCCGATCGTAACCGGCACGTACCAGCCATCCGGCTATTTTTCCTCGACTGAAATCATCAATCCGCCCGCTCCCAATGCCCCGTTTGGCCAGCAATTATCGGTATTTAATGGGTCCAATCCGAATGGAACCTGGTCCCTTTACGTGCAGGACAACGCGTACTACAACACGGGTTTCATCAACCAGGGCTGGGCCCTCACAATTATTTCCTCCAATCGCGTGTGCTGCACCGGAATGGCCCTCCCGGCCCCGCAAATCCTGTCGATCGCCCTGTCCAATTCCGTTGCCACCCTCGTCTGGAGCTCCGTCCCGGGCCAGACCTATCGACTCCAATATAATCCCAACCTCACAAACATCCTTTGGTCCACAATCGGAGCGGACGTGATAGCCACTAACTTCACGACCCTCGGCACCGCCACTAATCCAGGTACTCAATCCTTTTACCGCGTCGTGGCCGTCGGACACTGATCACTTTTAAAAGCAATTGTTGGGGACGAGCCGTCCCCACTCCAATCAGTCGAATTGCTTTACGGCCCGGATCCTGCATACTCGGACCATGTCCAAAAACAGCGTGTCAAAGATTGGCAGCGATATTTGATGATTTGAAATGACTATCAGAGTTTTTTTCGTTCTGACCTTTGCCATCCTGCAGGTCCATGCGCAGCACAAACTGCGCGTGGATGATCCCGAGCTCACGGCCATTCTCACAAACCAGGGCGCCAGGGTAATCGAGAATTACGGCAGCTTCCAAATCCTCGAGTCTGACCAGCAGTCCGTTCCTGCCGGCGACCCGCGCGTGCAGGTGGTGGATCGATTTAACATGATTCAACTCCAGGCCACGGACCTGGATACACGGACGCCGGAATTGCGCGCGCTCCGAAAAAGCGCCGGCGCCTTTGAGGGCAGCCGGTTGCACCTGGTCCAGTTCGCCGGGCCGATCAAACCCGAATGGCAGCAGGGCCTGGAACAAACCGGCGCTAAAATCCTCAATTACATTCCGCACAATGCCTACCTCGTTTACGCCGACGCGCCGGCGCTGGGCCGCCTCCAATCGTGGGCTGCAACCCAAACCTCCGTTCAATGGGAAGGTCCTTACGCCCCTGGTTACAAAGTGCACCCGAAAGCGCGATCTTCGCCGGCCAAAGCCAATGCCCTGCCCGCTGCAACCGGCGATTTCGCCGTTCAACTGGTCGATGATCCCGGGGCCAACGCGAAAACTCTCCAACTCATCGAGCAATGGAATCCCGGATCCGTGCGGAACGAGTCGCACGTAATGAATTACCATAACCTCGTGGCCCGCTTCAGCCCGGGTCACCTCGATGAATTGGCCGCCCAACCCGATGTCATCTCCATCCAGCCCTGGACCCAACCCCGGCTAAAGGACGAGCGAGTCGACCAAATCGTCGCCCGCAACATCGATGGCAACGGGTTGACCGGTCCCGGATACCTCGCCTGGCTGGCGGCAAAGGGGTTCACCCAGGCCCAGTTTGACGCCTCCGACTTCGTGGTCGATGTGAGCGATAGTGGAATCGACAATGGAACGGTGCATCCCGGGCACTTCGGCCTTTACAAGCTGGGCTCCCCTGCCGCCGACAGCCGGGTGGCCTACATCCGTTTGGTCGGCACCCCAAACCCGCCCAGCTCGTTGCAGGGTTGCGACGGACACGGAAACCTCAATGCCCACATCATCGCAGGCTACGATTCGTTCACCGGCTTTCCGTTCACGGATGCGGGCGGCTACAGCTACGGGCTGGGCGTCTGCCCGTTTGTCAAAGTGGGTTCGTCCGTCGTTTTCGATCCTGACAACTGGACATCCCCTGACCTCACAACACTCGAAACCCAGGCTTACAACAGCGGAGCCAGGATCAGCAACAATAGTTGGGGATCGACCAATGCGGGCATATACGACCCGCAATCGCAATTGTATGACAGTCTCGTCCGCGACGTGGGCGGGGCCGCCAACAATCGCCAAATGGTCGTTGTATTCGTCGCCGGCAACGATGCGTCCGCCGGCATCGAATCTCCTGGGACCGCCAAAAATGTCATCACCGTCGGCTCATGCGACAATGTTCGCCCGCTGTCCACCGGCCCGGGCGATCCTGGACTCGACGGATGCGACACGCCGGATTCCGACGCGGCGAGCGCCAATGATGTTTCCTCTTTCAGCAGCCGCGGTCCTTGCGCGGATGGCCGCATGAAACCCGATCTTGTGGCGCCCGGCACGCACGTGACCGGAGGTGTGGCCCAGAACAGCCCGGTCGCCACCACCGGCAACGGCTCGGCAATCGCTTGCTTCGACGGGACAGGTGTGTGCGGCTTGCCCGGGATCAACTTCGCTGATTTCTTTTATCCAGCCGGCCAGGAGTTCTACACAATTTCCACAGGAACCAGTCACTCCGGCCCTGCTGTGTCCGGCGGCTGCGCCCTGTTGCGCCAGTATTTTATTAATCAATCCTTAGACGCTCCCAGCCCGGCGATGACCAAGGCATTCCTCGTCAACTCGGCCCGTTACATGACCGGCGCCGGTGCCAACGACAATCTCTGGTCCCCCGGCCAGGGCATGGGCTGCATGGACCTGGGAACAGCGTTCGACGGAGTTGGCCGAATCCTGCGCGACCAGCTCTCCGTGGATACGCTCACCGCGAGCGGCCAAACCCGAACGTTCGCCGGAACCATCGGCGATCCAGGCAAGCCCTTCCGTGTCACCCTGGCCTGGACAGACGCCCCCGGCAGCACCGCCGCCGGCCCCGCACTCGTCAATGATCTCGACCTGACCGTCACGGTCGGAGGCGTCACCTACAAAGGCAACGTCTTCAACGGCGCCCGCTCAACCGCCGGGGGAACCGCTGATTCACTGAATAACGTCGAAAGCGTTTTTCTGCCGGCCGGCCTTTCCAATTCTTTCAGTGTCACCGTCAAAGCAGCGAACATCGCCGCCAATGCATTCAATGGCGGCCGGTTTTCGCCCCAACAAGACTTTGCGCTCACCATTTATAACAGCAGCTCTGGCAGCAGCCAGCCGTTCGTTCCCAGCGCGGGGTCCTACAACGGATTGTTCTATTCGGCGGATGGAGTTCAGACCGCCAGCTCCGGGGCCTTCTCAGCCACCACAACCGCCAGGGGCCTCTTCAGCGCCAAATTCCAAGTGGGCCCGGCCCACTACCACTTCAGCGGCAAAGTGGATTCCTCGGGCGCAATCAGCAACCGAATGACTCTGCGAGACGGCTCTGCGTTGACGCTGCTGCTCCAAATTGACCCCGCCGGAAACCGGCGGATTTTCGGCGCCGTCAACGGCGGCTCCTGGACCGCGGACCTGACCGCAAATCGGACTTCCTTCAACCCTCGCACCAATCCCGCCCCATACGTCGGCAATTATACCCTCGTCCTCCCCGGAATGCGCAATCCCACCAGCTCCAATTGCCCGGCCGGGGATGGCTACGCCGCGCTGAAAGTGGATGCGTGGGGAACGCTGCGCTTGGCCGGTTCTCTGGCCGATGGCACCCGGTGGGCCCAGGTCGCAAAGATCTCCGATGACGGCGACTGGCCTGTCTATACCCTGTTGTATGCCGCAAAAGGCCAGGTGCTGGGCTGGCAAAGTTTCGCAACGCCATCCCCACAATCGACCTTGAACGGCTGGATCAGTTGGATCAAACCCTCCATCCGGTCCACCAGATTTTATCCGGGCGGTTTTGTCTGGCTGTCCACCAATGTCGTCGGCTCGGCCTATAATTCCAAAATGATCCCCGCGCCGGGGTTCAGTTCGGGAACAGTCATTCTGAGCGGCGGAAATTTCGCGACAAACCTTTCCGGCAACGTGTCGATCGCCCCCAATAACAAAGTCACCACCTCCGGGAGTGATCCTGTGACCTTAATCGTCAATTCAGCGCAGGGACTGTTCAAAGGAAGCGTCAGCCCCGCCGGCAGCAGGAAACGGTTCGCATTCTCCGGAGCCCTGCTCCAGGATCGAAACAGCGGATCGGGCTTTTTCCTGGGCACGAACCAAAGCGGCCAGGTGATATTCCAATCAGTGAGTCAGTGAGTCAGTGAATCAGTGAATGAGCGCGGCATCGCGCTTGTGCCTCCCCCGATTCAGTGGACAAGGATGTCGAAGTAATTCATTGATTCACTGATTCACTGACTCACTGACTCGCTATCTCCTGCCAACTTTCCCTTGCTGCCCCACCTCCTCTCCACGATCTTCGCCCCATGCATGCCAACGAGCGATACGATTTCGACCTGGCGGTGATCGGCGGTGGAAGCGCCGGGTTTGCGGCTGCCCGAACCGCGGCCAATGAAGGACTGAACGTGGCACTAATCGAAGGGGGACAGGAAATCGGAGGGCTGTGCATCCTCCGCGGCTGCATGCCGACAAAGGCTTTGCTCTATGCCACCGAAGTCCTCCACCGGGTGCGCCATCCTCAGGCCTGGGGAATTCAAACCCGGGGCGCCCGTTTCAGTTTTGCAAAGATCATGGCCCGCAAGAACACCTTGATAAAAGAATTTGCCGGCTACCGCCGACAACAGCTCACGAGCGGCAAATTCAAGTTCATCCGCGCCACCGCCCGGTTCCTCGATCCCAATACACTCGAATTGACTCCGGCGGCTTCCAATGCCGGACCGGCCAATCACGCGCACTCAAATCAACCCACCCGGCTCAGGGCGCGAAGCTTCATCGTCGCGACCGGGTCCGTCCTCGCCCCGTCGCCTTTGCCGGATCTGGACAAGGTGGGTTACCTCGACAGCGATTCGGCCATGACGCTTAAAAAACTTCCAAAATCGCTCATCGTGCTCGGCGGCGGAGCCGTGGCCGTCGAATTTGCCCAGTTCTTCACCCGATTGGATGTTCGCGTCACGCTCATTCAGCGCAGCCCGCATGTGTTGCATGAAATGGACGCTGATGCGGCGGACGTCATTGAATCCGTCTTTCGCAGGGAAAAAATTGCGTTGTTTACCGGAACGAAGCTGCTCGGCGCGCGCCGCGCCGGATCCCGCAAGGAAGTCAGCTTCACGCATCAGGCCAGGACGCGCCGGGTATCGGCCGAAGAGATTTTCTTCGCGCTGGGACGGGTTCCAAACATTCACTCGCTCGGATTGGAGCGCATTGGAGTTGGATTGGAACACGGTCGAATCCAGACCGATTCGCGCATGCGAACAAACCTGCCGCATATCCATGCCGTCGGGGACTGCGCGGGTCTGCACGAAATTGTGCACATCGCAGTCCAGCAGGCCGAGACTGCCGCATGGAACATCGCGCACCCGGACGCCACCAGGGAAATGGATTACCGTCTGCTAACGGAAATTGTTTTTACAGACCCACAGATCGCGACGGTTGGGCTCAACGAGAAACGCGCCCACGTGAACAATGTTGACTGCCTGGCCGCCAGCTATCCATTCAGCGACCACGGCAAATCGATCATCATGGAAGCCATGGATGGTTTTGTGAAAATCCTCGCCGACCCGCTCTCTGGAGAGATCATCGGCGCCACTTGTGCCGGCCCTTCCGGCGGCGAACTCATTCACGAAATCATTGCGGCCATGTCCCGGCGCATGACCGTTCGGGACCTTGCCGCCATGCCTCATTATCATCCCACGCTCTCGGAAATCTGGACCTACCCCGCCGAAGAATTGGCCGCCCAAATTCCCCGCATGTGATTTGCCAAGCTGTCCTTGACTGATTAGAATCCGGCCAGTGCTTGAGC
>DASRKU010000416.1:0-14337 GCA_035648815.1 Verrucomicrobiia bacterium
GCTTCAACGTGGCCTTCCAAGGCGATCCATATTGGGGCGTCAATCCTACGAACGGAATCGGTTGGACTGGGCTGGGCTCGGCCAATCTCTCAGCAACAAATACTGGGTGGCAACACTTCTCGCTTCCGACGATCGGTTTTCAAGGCACCGTGAGCGAAATCATCTTTCAGCGCTTCAACTGGGCCAACAGCAACAACACCATGCACACCGAGGAGTTGATCGACAACGTTCGCATCATCCCGGCCCTTGGACCGCCGCCAGTCCTTCATTACACGAAGGCAAATCGCGGCCTCAATATCTGGTCCACTGGAGGCTCTGCCGACCGTAATAGCATCCGGACAGTCCAGGACGGCGGCACTTATTACATGTGGCCCGACGTCGGAGGAAACGCAAACTATTCGTTCACCATTGCCAATTATCCCAGCGAGCCCGCTCGCACGGAACTCGCCGTCCGAATGTACGTGGTGCCTACGATTCCTGCCGCCACTGAAGGCGCCCCGGATTGGAACGAGCCAACCTGCCTCTTTACCGAGCTGACCGTCGATAGCAGTGGAATTGCAACCTGGATGTTGCACTGGAAAACCAATGCCCCAGGCGGCAACGGCCAGATATATAACGCCAGCTCTCAAATCCTGATCACCAATCCCACGCCCATCGGCAAGTGGACCTTGGCTTTCAGTGACCTCACGCATGCAACCATGACAACGCCCAGCGGCAACTCCACGAACTTCGTTCTCGGCGGATCCAACATCCCGGATATCAGCCCGGCCTTTTATGGATACGGGCTTGTCTATATTGGACTTTTTGGCTCCACTAATACCGGGGACCTGTCGGTTAACTTTGGCGGCGCGCAGTTGAGCGGAAACATCGCTTCGATCAGCAACAACTGGACGGCCGATACCAATATGACCGCCTGGGAGCCCGTTGGCGGGGCTCCCTATTACCTGGTCCCAACAAACAACGCGTCCTGGGTGACCTGGAACCTCCCCGACGGCGGCTTCTTCCTGCAAACAAATACTGTCCAGCCCGGTGCGGCTCTGAACTGGTCGACCAATCACGGTCTCCCCTCCGGCACCATCCTGGCGCTGCATAAAGGCGTCCTTGTCAAACCTGGCGATCTGCCCAATACCCCGAGGCTCTTTTTCCGATTAAGCCGGCCAGGGTTCTGACCCGCACGGCTCCTCTTGAACAGCGCACTGGCGCCGGTCACCACGACCGGCGCCACCTTTTTGGCCATTTAATAATCAGTTATGATTACTTTGTTTATAAGTTTCGCTAGACAATGTAACCAATACTGGCGACATGTCATCTCCGGCACATGCCTCTAAGCTTATCCATGATCGTTGGAAATAGTTTCACCAATGTTCACAGGTTAACCTAATCAAAAGCGACCCCGTCGCCTTTCACGCATTATATGAAAAAATCCCGAATTAAATCCCTTGCCGGTTTAGCGCTGGCTTGTCTGGCGCTCACTGGCGCCAGCACTTTTGGCGCGACCACGTTCATGATCTCGTCGTTTGACTCGGACCTGAGCACACTGCCTTGGGTCACCAACGTTTGGCCCTACCTCCATGACACGCCTGAACCCACAGCAGTGACTTGGACCAATTTCGGAAACCCCGCAGGCTGCATGGCAGTCGATCTGGACTGGGCGCTAGTTACGCCCGATGCTTGGCAGGATGCAAAATGCCAAGTCCAACCGTGGGGCACCAACGGGGCCGCAGCGACAGACCCCATCGTCGACCTCTCCAAATTTGACTTCTTCGAATTCGACGCGGCGGTTGACCAGGCCAATTCGCAAACGAATGACCTCGGCTCTTACGGCGGGATTCAGTGCATTGTCCAGTCATTCTGGGGTATGGGCAATAATCCCTCGAACATCGTCACCGGTTACCAGCTCCTCCAAAATATCACACTGCCTACCACCACTGGCTGGACCCATTATCAAATGCCCGTTGCCTCGTGGCCTTGGGCTGTTTCCGTGATCACGCTGAACTTTCACATGCAGAATAACCAGGTCCGCCCCATCCACGTAAAGGCCCTGATCGACAACGTCAAGTTCACCTCCGTCGGCAAACCTCCGACGATGGCCTACATCAAAGCCACGCGTGGCCTGAACATCTTCCAAAGCGCCAATCAATATGAGCGCAATAGTATCCAAACGCTGCCGGGATATACCGTTAGCTGGAACAGCGGCTTCGCGACAACGTATTCCTTTACCGTGGCTCAATTCCCCACTGAAGCGGCCCGCAGTAATTACGTGGTTCGCATGATGATCTTCCCCGTCCCAACGTCCGACGTATCACCCGATTGGGGTCTGCCGGATTGTGTCACCATGGAATTGAGTGCCGACACGAATGGTTTTGCCTCCTGGATGTTCCGATTCAAAACCAATGCCCCAAATAACAACGGCAATCTCTATAATGCCGATTCGCAAATTGTAATCACCAATCCGACACCGGTCGGCAAATGGACGCTGGCCTTCGACGTGGCGGGAACCGGCGTCACCATGACCGCGCCCAGTGGCAACAGCACCAACTTCACCATGGGCGTGCATACGAACATCCCTGACATCCACGGAAACTTCATTGATTCCGGCGGTGAAGTATACCTCGGCTCCTACGCGAGCGGCACAAATCATGAACAGGTCGACCTGATCACTGTGTTCTCACAGGCCTACATCAGCGGCCTGGGCGTCAGCATCGTCAGCAACAACTGGACAGTCAATACGACGCTGACAAACAACATTCCTCCCAGCAGCACTTCCGTCTGGCTCCCGGTGGGCTCTATGAAGTACACGATCGTGCCCACCACCAATTGCATGTGGCTCAACTGGTCGGTTCCGGATGGTGGTTTCGCTCTGGAAACCAACACGCTGAACGCGCATTTCCCGTTGAACTGGTCCACCAACCATGGCTTGGTGCCAGCCACCGGTTACTGGAACCATAAGGGCACCCTGATCAAACCGGGCGACCTGCCCAGTACTCCGAGACTGTTCTTCCGCATGAACAGCAATCCTACTCAATAATCGGTTTTGTTCTTCGCACTCAGGCGCCGGTCGCAAGACCGGCGCCTTTTTATTGCATTTTTGCATTCCCCAGCTACTCTATTGTGGAGTTCGTGCGTGTGCGGAATTCCGCGGGCCACTTTCAACGAATTTATGTTTCAGGAATATGAAAACCTCCTCCCTCCTCCCATTCCTCACCTCTGCGATATTAACCACCAGCCTGTTCCCGGCCTTCGGCCAGGCAAATCTCGCCATCTACACAGATAACCTCGTCAATGGAATGCAGGATTGGAGTTGGGCCACCAGGAACATGGCCAATACTTCACCCGTCCACGGAGGCACCAGGTCCATCAGTGTGACCTCGGCAGCCTGGACCGCCCTTTCGTTCCAACACTCCGATATCAATACTGCTCCGTACGCAAATATCTCCTTCTGGACGCACGGAGGCACCACCGGAGGACAGCGCCTTCAGGTTGTCGTCGCGTATGGACCCAGTGGCGTCAGCGGACCCGCTTTCGTCCTGCCTACAGCCCTCACCGCGAACCAATGGACCCAATACACCGTCCCCCTCTCCAGCCTCGGAGTGGCAAACAGGACCGATGTCAATCGCTTCAATATCCAGATCACCGCCAGCGGCACAACGGGAACTTTTTATGTCGATGACATCCAGCTCGGCGCCGCCCCGGCCCCCACCCTCGTCCATGTGACCGTGGATGGCGCCAATAGCGTGCGAGGTGTCGACCCGAGATGGTTTGGCCTGAACACCGCCATCTGGGACAGTGGTTTGGATACCACCATCACAAGCAATCTCCTGAACGAATTGAGTTGCCTCACTTTGCGGTTCCCTGGCGGTTCGTCTTCCGATGAGTATCACTGGGGCACCGGAAAGTCGCTGAAAAATAGTTGGGCGTGGTCGACTTCTTTCGGAAACTTCATCCATGTTGCCACCAATGCCGGCGTGCAGGCTTTCATCACCGTGAACTATGGCACAGGCACCAGCAACGAAGCCGCCGCATGGGTCCAATCCGCCAACATCACCAATCACTGCAATTTCAAATACTGGGAAATCGGAAACGAATGCTACGGGGGATGGGAAACCGATTCGAATTCCCCGGCACATGACCCCTACACCTACGCCGTCCGCGCCGCAGGATATATCGCCCTCATGAAAGCAGCCGATCCAACAATCAAAATCGGCATGGTCGCCGTCCCGGGAGAAGACTCTTCCTCCAACAATGCCGCCCATCCCGCCACCAACCTGTTGAACGGAACTGTCCACTACGGCTGGACTGCCGTCATGTTGACAACAATGCGGAACCTGGGTGTCGCCCCCGACTTCCTCATCCACCATGTGTATCCGCAATATACCGACGGCAATCAGAATCCGGTGCCGGCCGCTGATAGTGATGCGCTGGCGCTGCAGACCTCGAAAAGTTGGGCGGCCGACGCAGCCGACCTCCGGGCGCAGCTCAACGGGTATCTCGGCAACAGTTCCACCAACGTGGAACTCATCTGCACGGAAAATAACAGCGATTCCGGCGCGTTCGGAAGACAACTCACCAGCGTGGTGAACGCACTCTACATCGCAGATAACATCAGCCAGCTCATGAAAACCGAATTCAATGGCTACATGTTCTGGGACCTTCGGAACGGACCCGCCAATAACGGCACCTTTGATCCGACCTTGTACGGGTGGAGAACTTATGGCGATGAGGGCATCACGGTGGGAACAAGCCCTTACACCAATTTCCCGTCGTTTTACGGATTCAAGATGATGCAATTTCTTGCCCGGCCCGGCGACCAGGTGCTGAACCCGGCAAGCGATTATCTGCTTCTCTCCGCATACGCCGCGCGCAAACCAAACGGCTCGCTGGCTTTGCTCGTGCTCAACAAAGACACTGTTTCAAACTTTACCGCGGAGGTCAGCCTTGCCAACTTTATACCTTCGGCCAACGCCACCGTGCGTTCCTATGGAATTCCCCAAGACGAACTTGACCGGACCAGCGGTCCCAACCACGACATCACGCTCAGTTCATTTGCTCCGGCCGGCATAGTGTTTACAAATACTTTTCCGCCTCTTTCACTGACACTCTTTTCCATGCCGCCGATCGAGCCCCAGGTGCAGGCCCTTGGAGTCACAAGCACCACAAGCTTCACACTGCAACTCCAGGGCTCGCCCGGCGCGCCTTATGTCCTGCAAACGTCCACTGACCTTGGCTCCGGCGTCTGGACCCCGGTTTCCACGAATACCCTGGCAGACAACACTCTCAACATTACGAACCCGATCGATCCGGCTTCGCCCCAACAGTTCTGGCGCGCGGTTTGGATTCCTTGAGCCGGCTGCATGCCGCTGGACCCGCAATCCTATCGCAATTCGTTCTCCGATTGCGGGCTTTGGAAGTCCGGTCTCCGCCTCCTGGCGATCCTGGCCACCCTGGCGCTGCCTTCAGCCGTTGCCCTGGCAAATGGAGAAACCTTGCCGCTGGCAGCGGTGCGTTACTTCAATCCGTTCCTGGGTCAATCCAACTGGGCCGCCGGCGGTTCAGCCATTTACTTCGGCGGCACTGCCTCGGTCTCCAACTACTCCGGTGCCATTCCAATCGGCAATCTCGGCGGCACCAACGCTCTGGTCCTCAACGCCATCAACCCTCCCGGAGGATGGTGGAATGTGTTTCTAAAAATCAGCGGCAATCCCTTAAACTGGTTGCGCACCGGAACGAACCCCGCTCTTCATTTCCGGCTCAACTGGTCTGCGGTTCCAACCAATGGCCAGTGGAATATGCTGCTCCGAATCCAGGGCGGGCCTGATTACAGCAGCGTTCTCAATGCCGATATTCCGCTGAATGCCTTCATCTCCGTGCCCACCAATACATGGCAGGATGTCTATATTCCCGCTTCCGCTTTCGTTGCCATCCAACCTTCCATAGACCTGACCCATATCTGGGACGTTGCTCTCCTCGCCGCAGGAAACTACCAGGATCGGTGCATCCTCAATATCGCCGCGCTCGACCTTGTTCCCTCTGCGAACCCCGCGAAAAATATTTTTAAAGATTACATCAAAGTGAACCAGGTCGGCTACCCGCCCTTGTCACCCTCGAAAATCGCGCTGGTAAGTTGGCCCACCAATTTCTCCGTCCCGGTTTCCCCCACATTCTTCAGAATCCTCAACGCATCAAACGGCCAGCCGGTTTACAGCAATTTGCTCACTCACTTTGTCCAGCCCAACCAGTGGCAGGCCCCAGGCTGGACTTTGGACGGCGACTCCATTTCTCAGGGCGATTTCGGAAGTCTGCGAACGCCCGGAACTTACCGCGTCGAAGTCCCCGAACTCGCGTCCGTGTCCCAGGATTTCAGCATCGGCACAAATGTGTTCCAGCCTGTCTTGCGCAGTTCTTTGCGTTTTTTCTACTACTCCCGATCTGGTGTTCCCATCATCGATCCTTTCGCCGAAGGCAAGACTCGAGCCGCCGTGCATCCGGAAACTACGAATGCGTCTTACAATTACGATCCTGGCCATGGCCAGTTTAACTTCGGCGCCGCGACCACGCGCGATGTTCACGGAGGCTGGTTTGACGCGGGCGATACCCACATGGATGCTCCGGCGACGGCGACGGCCTGCTGGTTCCTCTTGGAAACGCTGCGGGATTTTGGTGAGAACGTTCCGGGGCAAGGGCTCAATCTGCCGGAATCCAGCGCGCAAACCAATGACCTTGTGCCTCTCGTGATGTGGGGTATCGATTGGCTTGGGCGGATGCAAAATGCTGACGGGAGTGTTTGCCATTATGTTGTCGGAAACCCCAGCACGGCCACCCAACCGCAGCAGGTATCTGACATCAGTTCCTTCGCCACCGCCTGCGCGGGGGCGGCCTTCGCCAAAGCCTACACCATTCTCGGCCCCAGGCTGCCGGCCACCCAGGCCGGCGATTTGCTCTCACGGGCCCGCCTCGCATGGCAATGGCTCACCAATCACCCCAGCCCTGCCTGGCCCCGGCTCCCGCTCGTCAATGGAGCCGATGGCGGAGGTTGGGACACCAACCCCTACTGGGGGACGGCACTTGACGATGCCCGCGACCGCACCTTTGCCGCCGTCGAATTGTTCGAAGCCACAGGCGAGCCTGGTTTCAATGCTTACGTCACAAATGCATTCTTTGCCCAGAACGGCGGCTCGCCCTTAAACGGGCCGCTCTTCGGCGCCAATACCACGGGTTACGGCTCCGACAATGTCATCGATTATCTCCGAACCGCGTTGAATTTCGCTTTCATGGATTATGCTCGGAGCACTCAACCCGTTGATCCAGGATTGCAGAACATGTTGAAAGCTGCGTTTCAACACCAGGCCGATGTCCTTACGAATTATAACGCCCTGTCCGGCTACCGCATTCCCATGCTCTACCCGGGCCATCTCTATTGGGGCTCCTGCGGCGGAGTTCTTGCCCCATCCGCTATGGTCCTCGCGCGCGCTCACGAGTGGACGGGCAACGCACAATACGCCTCCGTCGCCGAACAGGCCCTGCATTTCATCTGCGGACGCAATCCCGTCAATCGAGTGTTCGTGAGCGGATTCGGGGATTATCCTCACGGCTCGGATTTCTATTCCCAGTTCTGGACCAATCTGAGCGACCAGCCTCCGGGATACCTGGGGGGAAATATCAATGTGGACGGATCCGCCGCCCCGGTCGTCGCCGAGCCCTGGAAACGCTTCATCAATACTCAGGATGCGGACATGACCGAGCCAGGGGTTTATTGGAACTCCGCTTTCGCATGGCTCGCCGCGTATGCAGCCAATGACACAACCCTCCCAACGCCGCGAATAGAAGCGGCAGCCGCTGGGCCGATCGTCTCATGGCCGCTCCGATCCGCGGCTTTCGCACTGGAATCCACTCCTCAACTGCCTGCAACGTGGACCGTCGTGACCAACGCTCCCGCGCTCACCAACCGTTGCTGGAAAATCTCGGTGCCTGCCGCCCGGCAATGCTTCTACCGTTTGCGCGCGCTCTGATGCCCTGATCGCAAATTCTTTTCAATTAGCCGGCAGCGCTGCTCCACACACACCTTCGTTCGCATTCCGTCCTCAGGCGTGTTCGAGACATAATCCAGCAAGCGATCGACCGTGCTCGCGGCAACATGCGTCCGAGTGTCCGAAGAACCATAGTAAATGAAGACATCCCCGTTCGGACGGCACACCCACCCATTCGAAAACACCACATCCGAAACATCCCCCACCCGCTCTTCTCCCTCCGGCGCCAGGAAGTACCCACCCGGCCGCTTCAGCACCCGCGACGGATCTTTCAAATCGCATAGGAACATATACAGCACATAGCGCATTCCCGCCGCATTGGTCCGAACCCCGTGCGCCAGGTGCAACCATCCTTTTTTGGTCTTGATCGGCGCCGGCCCAAGGCCGTTCTTTCCTTCCTTGATCGTATGATATGCACGCCCGTCAATGATCTGCTCCTTGCCCACCTCCGCATGAGTGATATCCTCGCACAGTCCCCAGCCAATCCCGTCACCAGTGCCGGTCGCCGCGAAATCTGTCATCGGCCGCGTGTAAAATGCATATTTGCCATTCACAAATTCCGGATGCAGCACGCAGTTGCGTTGATGCAGTGAGCCGGCCGTTTTTAAATCCGGCAATCGCTCCCAGCTCTTCAGATCCTTCGTCCGCGCAATCCCGCAACGCGCAATCGCCGCAGACAAATCACCAGGCTTCGAATCATCGTGCCGTTCCCCGCAGAATAATCCGTAAATCCACCCGTCCTCGTGCCGAACCAGCCGCATGTCATACAAATTGGTCTCCTGCGCTTCACGCTCCGGCATCCGCACCGGGTAATCCCAGAACCGGAACCCGTCCACACCCGTGCTGCTCTCGGCCACGGCAAAAAAACTCTTCCGGTCCCATCCCTCCACACGCGCCATCAATATCACTTTTCCGTCCCATTCCATCGCGCCCACATTGAACGCGCAATTCACCCCCATTCGCGTCATCAAAAACGGATTCGTCACCGGGTCAAAGTCGTATCTCCAGGACAATGGCGTGTGCTCGGCCGTGAGGACCGGATATTCATAGCGGTCAAATATCCCATTGCCTTGTCTCTGTTTTCGGTTGGCCCGTTGCTCCAGTTTTCGATGCTGCTGCTGAAGCGATTTAAGCTGTTGTGGAAAGGTTTGCCTGGTCATTTTAGGATTGCCCGTCTCTCGCTGCGCGCACAATGGAGATTCACCGGCGCGCCCGACACGATTTGCCGCAAATGGTAAACAGGGACTTCCCTGTGGCAAGCCATAAAGAGATGCGAAGCACCGCTCCCGCGCCCAACAGCTCAAATTTGATTGTCCCAGAGCTGCTGTTTCGGCACTCTGGCCACATGCTGCAGCCCCGCCGTTCACGAAGAAGTTTCCTCCGAACCACCGCCCTTTCCCTCCCTGTCCTGGCCGCCGGATACGCCCGCGCCCAGTCACCTCCTGCTCGACTCCCCGGTTCGGACAGCGACTTCATCAAGGTCAGAAACGGCAGGTTCGAATATCGCGGCCGCCCTTATTCCTACATCGGCACAAATCTCTGGTATGGCTGCTATCTCTGCGACCCAAATCTGTCATCCGGCAGGCAGCGCCTGACGCGCGAACTGAATTTTCTCCAAAAACTCGGCGTCACCAATATCCGCATCCTCGCCGGCTCCGAAACCTCCCCCCTCGTCGGCGCCATCCCCCGCGGCATCACCCGCGCCCCGCATCAGTGGGATGAAGACCTGCTGTGCGGATTGGATTTTTGCCTCGCAGAAATGGCCCGGCGCAATATGCGCGCAATTCCCTTCCTCTCCAATTACTGGCAATGGTCCGGCAGCTTCGCACAATATGTCCGCTGGATCACCGGAGAAACCATCCCCGACCCCGATCGGCCAATCATGGAACGCGGCGATTGGAACGGATTCATGAAATTCTCCGCTCGCTTCTACACCATCCCCGCCGCGGTCGCACTCTATCGCGAATACGTCCAGCGGCTCATCGCCCGCCGCAATACCGTCAACGGCCGCATCTACCGCGATGATCCCACGATCATGACCTGGGAACTTGCCAATGAACCGCGCCCCGGAACCGACGAGGCCGCCGGCAGCGTGGCTGTCTTCTCCAAATGGGTCGACGAAACAGCCCGATGGATTCACGAACAGGACCCGAATCATCTCGTATGCACCGGGTCGGAAGGATTGTGGGGCTGCCTTAAAAAACCGGATGTCCTTCTCAAAATCCACGAAACTCCGGCCATCGATTACCTCACAGTCCACATGTGGCTCAAGAACTGGGGCTGGCTTCGCGACCCTCAGCTTTCGCCCGAGTACGAAAAAGCCGCAGGTCGGGCCCGCGATCATGTCGAACAACATAACGTGATCGCTACCGATACATTGCATAAGCCGCTCGTTCTGGAGGAATTCGGACTGCCGCGCGATCATCAAAGTTTCGATCCCTCATCTCCCACGACCGCCAGGGATGACTATTTTACGCGCATGTTCGACCTGGTCGTGGAATCCTCCAAATCCGGAAGGGCATTGCAGGGAGCCAATTTTTGGGCCTGGGGCGGCGAAGGCCGGCCCGGGGCGGGAAAGCCCGATTCTGTTGCCGCGCTCACCGGCGATCCTTTTTGCGAACCCCAGGGTTTGAACTCGGTTTTCGACACCGACACCGGAACTCATGCCGTGATCGCCAACGCCAATAAAAAACTCGCGGCGCTGGCCCGCTGATATCAGTTTTCCGACTTTTGCTCCTATCTGCACACATCCCACCTTTTGTTCCAGGTGGAACGAAAGTTGGACGATGTCGATAGCGCAAGTTATGCGATGATCATGCTTCCAGTCTAGTCTCGCGTGATCCAACCTCCGCCGAGGACAAGATCGTCCTGATAAAATACGGCCGCTTGGCCGGGCGTGATCGCGCGCTGGGCTGAGCCGAGCTTCACCCTGGCGCGGCCGTTTCCCAACGGCACAACAACGCCCGATGCTCCCGGATGATTGTAGCGGATCTTCACGGAGGCTGGAACACGTTCTGGCGGATCATCAAATGGAATCCAGTTGCAGCGTTCCACGGTGAATTCATCCCGATCCAGGGCCGATTCCGATCCAACGATCACCCGATTGTTCTCCGCATCCAATTCCAGCACGTAGAGCGGCTTCGCCGACGAGATCCCAAGGCCTTTGCGCTGGCCAATAGTGTAAAACTCAATCCCTTCGTGCCGACCCAGCACGGTCCCCTGCGGATCCACGATGTCACCCTGGTGCTTTGTCGCAAGTCCGGATTGCTGCAGGAAATGCCCGTAATCATTGTCCGGAACAAAACAAATCTCCATGCTCTCCTCCTTCTCCGCCGTCTTGAGCTGGCAATGCCTCGCCACATCCCGCGCGTCGGTCTTGGTTTTTTCGCCCAACGGAAACAGGGATCGGGCAAGCTGCGCTTGCTTCAGTGAAAACAGGAAATAACTCTGGTCCTTGCGCGAATCGCTGCCGCGCCGGAGCACGAACCGGTTTGCCCGCCGCTCCACCCGCGCAAAGTGCCCCGTCGCGATATACTCCGCGCCAAGCTGGTCCGCCCGCTCGAGCAATCGGCCAAATTTGAGGTTCTGATTGCACATCACACAGGGATTGGGTGTCCGGCCGGCTTTATACTCCTGCGCAAAATATTGAATCACCTTGGCCTGGAACTCCGCCGCCTCATCGATCAGGTAGTAGGGGATTCCCAGCTTGTCGCAGACCGCCCGCGCATCGGTTACCGCCTGGGGTCCGCAACACTTGTCCTCCGCTCGGCTGACGCAGTCCTGTGGCCAGAGCTTCAGCGTGATCCCAACCACATCATATCCCTGCTCGAGCAGGAGCGCGGCCGCTGCAGAGGAATCGACTCCGCCACTCATGCCGACGATGACGCGCGCTTTCCGGTTGTGGGTCACAGGCGATAACTATAAGGCGGAACACACGACTGGCAAGGTCTGCCCGCAACAGGGCGTGATTCGAAGCCCAGCGTGTCCTTGCTGCACAATCCTGCTCCAGGGCTCAATTCTTTTGGTGGTAGGGCTGCGCTGCGCGCAGCCGGACGCGCGAGGCGCGCCCCCACAAACACAACCTCAGGGTAACTCTGTCTGCCCCATCAAATACCGGTCACATTCACGCGCGGCGCCCCGCCCTTCGTTGAATGCCCACACCACCAGGCTCTGCCCCCGCCGACAATCACCCGCGGCAAAAACACCTTTGATATTGGTATGGTACTTCTCGAATTCCGCTTTGACGTTCGTGCGCGGGTCCCGCTCAATTCCGAGCGATTCCAACAACGGCTGTTCCGGCCCCAAAAATCCCATCGCCAGCAGCACCAGTTGCGCCGGCAATACCTTCTCGGTTCCCGGAACTTCCTTTGGCACAAACTGCCCCTTCTCGTTCCGCGCCCATTCCACTTGCACTGTCAAAATCTCCTTCACCTGCCCACGGTCATCACTGGAAAACTTCCTGGCGGTCGTCAAATATACGCGCGGATCGGCCCCGAATTTCGCCGCCGCCTCCTCCTGCCCGTAATCCATCCGGTACACCTTCGGCCACTCAGGCCACGGATTGTCCTTGGCCCGATCCATCGGCGGCTTGGGCAAAATTTCAACCTGCACCAGGCTCCGGCATCCCTGCCGCAACGACGTCCCCACACAATCCGTTCCCGTGTCTCCCCCGCCAATCACAACTACATCCAGGCCCTCGGCCGATATGAAATTGCCGTTCCGATGCCGATCCAGCAGACCCCGAGTGTTGGCGGTCAGAAAATCCATGGCAAAATGGATTCCTTTTAAATTGCGCCCCGGAATGGGCAAATCGCGCGGTTTCGTCGCGCCTGTGCATAAAATCACCGCGTCAAATTCCTTCAAAAGCTTCTCGGCCGGAACCGTCACGCCCACTTCCACATTGCAGATAAACTGGATGCCCTCGGCTTCCAATTGCCGGATCCGCCGCAGCACAATGTCCTCCTTGTCCAGCTTCATGTTGGGAATGCCATACATAAGCAACCCACCGGGACGGTCCGCGCGCTCGAAAACCGACACGGCATGACCCGCCTTGTTCAACTGCGCCGCAGCGCACAAACCCGCCGGACCCGAGCCGACCACCGCCACCTTCTTCCCCGTCCGCACTTTCGGAGGCTCGGCCTTGACCCATCCATGTTCCCAGCCGTGATCAATGATGGCGCACTCGATGTTCTTGATCGTGACGGGCGGATTATTGATCCCCAGCACGCAGGACCCTTCACATGGGGCCGGACAAACCCGGCCGGTAACATCGGGGAAATTATTGGTCTTATGCAGCCGATCCAACGCCTCTTTCCAAAGCCCCCGGTACACCAGATCGTTCCATTCGGGAATCAGGTTGTGGACCGGACAGCCGGCAGCCATCCCGCTGATCAGTGTGCCCGTGTGGCAAAAAGGAATCCCGCAATCCATGCACCGCGCACCCTGCTGGCGAAGCTTGGCCTCCTCCATGTGATGATGGAATTCTTTCCAATCACCCAGTCGCTCGGCGGGAGTGCGGTCCGCCGGGAGCTCGCGAAGGTACTCAAAAAATCCACTCGGTTTGCCCATAATGATTCAAGTGATTCTCTTCTGACTGATCAGCGCGAAGCGACGTTATCCTCCGCCGACGCGCGCCACGTCGCGGACATTTTCCTCGAAAGCAGCCATGATCGCCTGTTCCCCGGTCAGCCCCTGTTCCTGCACCTTTTTTAGCGACTGCAACACCCGCTGGTAATCCTTGGGTATTACTTTCACAAACCCCGGCAAATATCCGGCCCAATTCTGCAGCACCTTCGACGCCCGCTCGCTGCGCGTATAGGCATGGTGGCGCTGGATCATTTTCCAGACCTCTTCCACCTCGTTAGGATCGCTGAGCTTTTCCACAGCCACCAACTGCATGTTGATCCGGCTGCCAAAGTCCCCCGCCTCGTCCAATACGTAAGCGATCCCGCCCGACATTCCTGCCGCAAAATTGCGCCCCGTCCGCCCAAGCACCACAACCCGGCCTCCGGTCATGTACTCGCATCCGTGATCTCCCACGGCCTCAATCACCGCATTGACGCCGCTGTTGCGGACGCAAAACCGCTCGCCGGCCATGCCCCGGATGTACGCCTCGCCGCTCGTGGCGCCGTAAAAAGCCACGTTCCCAATAATGATGTTTTCCTCGGCAACAAACGTGGACCTTGCCGATGGATAAACAATGATCCGCCCTCCGCTCAGGCCTTTGCCGAAATAATCGTTGGCATCCCCTTCCAGTTCCAGCGTCATCCCGCACGGCACAAAAGCGCCGAAGCTCTGCCCAGCGCTCCCATTG
>DASRKU010000417.1:0-6573 GCA_035648815.1 Verrucomicrobiia bacterium
GACGATCAGACCATGAATTCATTTTCAGTCCGCGCAATGTTAATCATCGCTATGACTTTCGGCCCTGCTGCCTTTGCAGCCGAACCTTCAGTGCCGAATTTCGTCGCCAGCCCAGCCACAAACGCCGCCGAGTCAGGCATCGAATTTGATTCGCTCGTCTTTGATTTTGGCCGGATCAGCGCCGGCGCGATCGTGAGGCACGATTTTGTTTTCACCAACACCGGCTCCGCCGTCCTGGAAATCACCAGCGTGCGCCCATCCTGCGGATGCACCACGGCCGGAGCGTGGACCACCCGCGTCGAACCCGGCAAGACCGGCACGATTCCGCTTTCGTTCAACAGCAGCCATTTCAACGGAATGATCGCAAAAACGGCCACAGTCACCTGCAACGACCCGGCTCACCAACAGATCGTCCTCCAGTTAAGAGCCACCATCTGGCGCCCACTCGAAGTGAATCCCTCGACAGCAGTTCTGAATCTTGTGGAAGGCGCCGAGTCCAATACTCCGGTCCTGGTCAAAATCGTGAGCAGCCTGCCTGAGCCCATCACCTTGTCGGAACCGGTCAGCAGCAACCCCGGTTTTTCGGCAGTGCTCAAAACCATTCAGCCCGGCAAAGAATTTCAGGTCACCATCACAGCCGTGCCGCCATTGCACCCGCCAAGCATCCAGGCAAATATCCTCCTCAAGACCTCCTCCACCAACGCGCCGCTCATCGATATCCCGGTGTTTGCCAGCGTTCAGCCTGCGTGGATGGTCATTCCCTCCGAAGTCACTCTGCCGCCAGGACCACTGGACAAACCTTTCAATTCTGTCATCTCGATCCGCAATAATTTGACCGCCCGGCAAACGGTGTCGGCGCCCACCATCGCGGGAAAAGAAATTCCCGCCGAAATAAAGGAACTGATCCCGGGCCGGCAATTCACCTGCACGCTCACGTTCCCCGCGGGATTTGAGGTCGACAAAACCGGCCAGATGAATCTCACGCTCACAACCTCGGATCCCAAACAACCGGCTCTTCAAGTGCCCGTTCGCCAAAGACTTCTTCCCAATCCCAGTCAAGTCGGGCTGCCCACCCTCCATCGCGGCCCAGTCCCCCCGACTAAGCCGTAATCATGCAGCAAGACCACGGATGAACATGATCATTCCTTCAATTGCATAGAGACGGCCCAGTGAACGGCCACCCGCATCACGCGTCCTCACCTCGGCCCTGTCGATTGACGGAATTCAAACAGGTCCTGCTGGAAGCTCTGGCAGTGGCGCTCATAGGCGGAATCATTGCATTGGCCGCAAACGCCATCTCCCCGCGCGGATTAAACATCGCCAGGAATTATTTCCCGGGCTCGGCTCACGGAGTCGTCACCCCGCCCCCGCTGTCTCCCATCGCCGGCCTTCGGCAAAAGGGACTGCAATGGATCGACGGGAGCAAGGCCAGGCTGCTGTTCAAGGATCCTCGATACGCACAGCAGCGCGTGGCCTTCATCGATGCCCGCAATGACGAGGAATACCGCCATGAGCACATCCCCGGGGCGTATCCATTCGACCCGTACTACCCCACGAAATTCCTCGCCACCATTCTGCCTCTGTGCCAGGGGGCCGAAGAAATAGTCCTGTACTGCAACGGGGGCGATTGCGAGGACAGCCAATTCGCCGCGCTCACGTTGCGCGATGCCGGTATTGAGAATAAAAAGTTGTTCGTCTATGTGGGAGGCATCACGGACTGGACCAATCGTGGTTATGCCACCGAAATCGGCGAACGAAACAGCGGCAACATAGTCCCTGGAGTCCCATGAATCCCAGCTTGCTCCTCCCTCGCGGCCGCATCGCGGATACAGCCACGGTGCTGGCGAGATTTCTCATTGGAGCGGTTTTCGTGTACATGGGCCTGAGCAAGGCGCTCCAGCCTGTCGAGTTTCTCAAAATGGTCCGGCAATACGACGCGGTCCAAAACCCTTTCCTGCTCAATACCATTGCGGCAGGTTTGCCATGGTTCGAGGTGCTCTGCGGAGCGCTGCTCCTTGCCGGCATCGCCGTCCGCGGCTCGGCTTTGATCCTGATCTGCATGCTGGTGCCCTTCACCTGGATGGTGCTCCATCGCGCCCTCTCTCTCCACGTCGACATCCCGTTTTGCGCCATTAAATTCGACTGCGGCTGCGGAGTCGGCGAGGTCCCCATCTGCCGCAAACTGCTCGAAAACGCCGCCCTCATCCTGATGTCCGTGTGGCTCCTTGCCGGCCGCGGACGCAAACTCTGCCTGCGCTATTCGCTGTGGCAACGGCCGAAACGCGACGTTTGAGGGACGAGGCGACTCACGCGAAGCCGCGAAGCCACGAAGCCCGAGGTGGGACGTGGAGGACTGCTTCGATGACGAGTCCAGTGAACTGGGGGAACCTCAGCGTGAACCACACGTACCACCTTTTGTCGCAGCTGCGACAAAAAGGTGGTACGGCCATTTCGTCCTTCTTTAATGCCGCCGTGGTGAACTGGACGAAGGACCCTGAGGTTCGCCTCGATTGCCCATCTTTGGGGCTTCGCGGCTTCGCGGCTTCGCGTGAGCCATAGTGATTTCCCACCCTCTGCTTCAACCAGCACGCCCATGCGCGCCTGTGCGCTTGACGTGCAGCATCTCTGGCTTACTGTTTGCCGGCTGTGGACGGAATACATGCTTTGGGTTAGTTATTTCTATGAACGAAGCACACCCTTTTATCAACGCCCTGCAAAGCTTCGATCTGGGCAAAGAATCACGGGGCCTTTTCTGGTCTCTCCCAACCCTCGAGAGGGCCGGCATCGGCCCCATCTCGCGCCTGCCGGTATCCATCCGGATCGTGCTCGAATCGGTTCTGCGGAATTGCGACGGCAAAAAAATCAGCAATGCGAGCGTCCGCGCCCTCGCCAACTGGCTGCCCAACGCCGAGCGCACAGAAGAAATTCCATTCGTCGTCGCCCGCATCGTGCTCCAGGATTTCACGGGCGTTCCGCTCCTGGTGGACCTGGCTGCCATGCGCTCGGCCGTGGCGCGGCAGGGAAAAAACCCGAAGCTCATCGAACCCTTGGTGCCCGTCGACCTCGTCGTGGACCACTCTGTCCAGGTGGATTTCTTCGGAACGAGCGACGCCATGGGCAGGAACCTGGACATCGAATTCGCACGAAACAGGGAGCGTTATCAATTCCTGAAATGGGGAATGCAGGCCTTCAATACTTTCAAGGTGATCCCGCCCGGAATCGGGATCGTCCACCAGGTCAACCTGGAATATCTTGCGAAAGGGGTTTTATCCGCCGAATCTCGATTTTCTTCTCCGCAATCCCAGCCCGGCGCCGCCAGTTCCAAGCCTGAAGTTTTTTATCCCGATACGCTGGTCGGAACCGATTCCCATACGACCATGATCAACGGATTGGGAATTGTGGGTTGGGGAGTCGGTGGCATAGAGGCCGAAGCCGGCATGCTGGGCCAGCCGGTTTATTTTCTGACGCCCGACGTGGTCGGGGTGCATCTGCGAGGATCGCTTCGGGAAGGCGTCACGGCAACGGACCTGGCGTTGACCATCACTCAAATCCTGCGCAAAGCGAAAGTGGTGGGCAAGTTCGTGGAATTTTTTGGGCCCGGGGCCAGGGCGCTGCCGGTGGTTGACCGAGCGACTATCGCCAACATGGCGCCCGAATACGGGGCCACGATGGGTTTCTTTCCCATTGATGAAGAATGCGTCAAGTATTTGCGCGGCACCGGCCGCTCCGAATCGCATTGCAGGGTTTACGAAAACTATTATCGGGCGCAAGGGTTGTGGGGCAGCCCGGAGAAGGGCCAGGTGCAATACTCGCAGACCATTGAACTGGATCTTGCCACGGTCGTCCCGAGTGTTGCCGGCCCCAGGCGGCCGCAGGACCGGATTGAATTGCCGGACTTGAAAAGGGAATTCATCGGAGCTTTTTCACGGGCCGTGACCGAAAATGGATTCGGAAAATCAGCAGAAGAACTGGCCCGGACGTTTGTCATTTCCGACCACGCCGGACTCAAAGCCGGCGGCGGCAGCCAGGAGCCGGTGCTGACCCAGTCCGCCCGCGCGCATAACACCAATCCCACCACGGAATTGGAGATGGCGAACAATCGCCCCACGCCCGATCGCGTTGTCGGCGTCCCAGGCGTTGTGGAAGGGGAAATCCGGCACGGCAGCATCCTGATCGCCGCGATCACGAGTTGCACCAATACCAGCAATCCGTCCGTGATGCTGGCCGCAGGTTTGCTCGCCAAAAAGGCCGTCGAACACGGGCTCCACGTAAATCCGCTCATCAAAACTTCGCTCGCACCGGGTTCGCGCGTCGTCACCGATTACCTGGATCGCACAGGATTGCAACCCTACCTGGACAAACTCGGTTTCAACCTGGTTGGTTACGGCTGCACCACCTGCATCGGCAATTCCGGCCCCTTACCGGCGCGCATCGATGACACCATCAGCCGATACGACCTGGTCGCCGCTTCGGTTCTCTCAGGCAACCGCAACTTCGAAGCCCGTGTCCACCAGAGCATCAAAGCCAATTTCCTGATGTCCCCTCCCCTCGTCGTCGCCTTCGCCCTGGCAGGGCGCATCGATATCGACTTGAGCCGCGAGCCCATCGGCAAAGGCAAAGGCGGAAAAGATGTCTTCCTCAAAGATATCTGGCCGAGCGTGCAGGAAATTCGCGACCTGATGCAGTCGGCCCTCAAACCGGAGATCTTCAATTCGCTCTACCGCGATTTCGCGCGGCAGAATCCGAAATGGAACGAGATACCCCAGCGCGGAGGCGACGTTTATTCGTGGGAAGAAAAGAGCACCTACATTCAGGAGCCGCCATTCTTCGCGAATTTCAGCATTCAACCCGGGGCGATCCATGAGATCCGAGGCGCTCGCGCGCTGGCCATTTTTGGGGACAGCGTCACCACAGATCACATCTCCCCCGCGGGCAGCATCAAGAAGAGTTCCCCGGCCGGACAATACCTGCTGGAGCATGGAGTGCGGTTCGAAGATTTTAACAGCTACGGCTCGCGACGCGGCAATGATCGCGTGATGACTCGCGGCACATTTGCAAACGTCCGCATCAAAAACCTGATGACCCCTGGCATCGAAGGAGGCGTGACAAAATTCGTGGGCGGCACGCAGCCCGGCGCGCCGGCAACAGCGGAGGTCATGAGCATCTACGATGCGGCAATGAAGTATGTCGAAGAGGGGGTTGCCTTGATCGTCCTGGCGGGCCAGGAATACGGAACCGGCAGTTCCAGGGATTGGGCTGCCAAAGGCACCGCACTCCTGGGCGTCAAAGCCGTCGTCGCCCAAAGCTTCGAACGCATTCATCGCTCGAACCTGGTGGGCATGGGAGTGCTGCCGCTGCAATTCAAGGATGGCGCCAATGCCCAAAGCATGCATCTGGATGGAAGCGAAACCTATTCTGTGCTCGGCCTTGGACCCGGTCTTAAGCCGCAACAGGACCTCACCTTGCGCATCGCCCGCAGCGACGGCTCGATGCAGGATGTCCCCGTGCGCTGCCGGATCGATACTCCCATAGAAATAGACTATTACCAGCATGGCGGCATTTTGCCATTCGTGCTCAGGCAATTGGTTGCCGAACTTGGATAGTGGCCACGCGTGCGGTAGGGCTGCGCTGCGCGCAGCCGGACGCACGCAATGCGCCCCTACCATTGCTGGTGGGGGCGCGCTGCGCGGACTCAGGAAGCAACCGTCTTCTTTTGCACGGCCTCGGAAATCGTCTGAACGTTCTGAAGAATCTGTTTTGCAGCGGCGGAATCGGGAATTTTCAAACCGAACTGCTTGTCCAAAGCCACAACGATCTGCAGCGCATCCACCGAATCCAGGCCCAGTCCTCCGGGGCCGAAGAGTGGCATGTCGTCCCCGATTTCTGCTGCCGGAATCTGGAGCATTAGATTCTCGACGAGCAACGCTTTAATCTGTTCTTTAATAGCAGCGGCGTCTTCCATTGGCCCAACTTATCTCAAAAAATTCCCCCGTCCACTTTTATGATCGCGCCGGTGATGTAGCTGGCTTCGTCGCCTGCAAGGAATCGCACCGCGGCCGCGACCTCCGCCGGCCTGCCCAGCCGGCGCATCGGAATCCGACCCGACACAGCCTTCCTTTCTTCATCGCTCATGCCGCTCAGCGCTTCGGTGTCAATGTAACCGGGACAAACCACGTTGACCGTGATGTTCATCCGGGCCACTTCCTTGGCCAGGGATTGGCTCAATGCCACAACGCCGGCTTTTGCAGCAGAGTAATTGCCCTGGCCCGCCGGCGGCAGCAGAGCGCTCAGGGAACTGACATTGACGATCCTTCCGTGGCGCTGTGAAATCATCACGCGCAACACCGCCTGGCAGCCGTGAAAGGTCGCATCCAAATTCGCCGCGCGCACTCCTTCCCAGGCTTCGAGACTCATGGTCGCCAACAATCCATCCTCATGCCGCCCCGCGTTATTCACCAGGACATCCAGGCGCGAATGCTTCTTCAGGATCTGCTCGACCGCCGTCTTCCAGCCCACAGGCCGCGTCACATCCAGCGCCAGGCATTCGGATCGATCGGGAAATTCGGCGTGAAG
>DASRKU010000418.1:0-6793 GCA_035648815.1 Verrucomicrobiia bacterium
ACAGGGGTGTGGGAGACGGATGGGGTGAGGGTTTCTTGCTCTCGGCTCTCGGCTCTCGGCTCTCGACCCATCGCTGCCAGCTCGGTGTCATTGGGGACAAAGCGTTCTTCGCTCAGGTTCTGTTCCAGCACGGGATGGCGCCCATCGCGGATGCGCAGCACTCCATCGGATCCGATTTCGGGCCGGCAATAGCTGTGAAGCCGGGCGGTTTCGGCAAAGGACCCGAGCACGTCCAGTTGCGCCAGGGCGACAGCGGTTTTCTGCATCGCCGGCAACTGCCCCAACACCACTTCGCGCACGCGCTGAAAAAGTTCATACTCCAGCTTCACACTCCGTTCCTGCGCCCCGAGAATTTTGCCTTCCATTTCCTTCAACTCGGGTGTGATGAACCTTTCGCCGTTGGCGATCGTTTGCTTGCGAGTGTAATGCGGTGGCACCTTGTCCAAATTCGATTTGGTCACTTCGATGTAATACCCAAAGACAGAATTGAACCGGACCTTCAGCGACGCGATGCCGGTGCGGGCGATTTCATCGGTCTGCAGCTTTGCGATCCAATCCTTCCCGCCCCGGGTTGCGGCGTGGAGTTCGTCCAGTGCCGGGTCGAAGCCGTCGCGGATCATGCCGCCCTCTTTCAAGGCGAGCGGGGGTTCATCCACAATCGCGCGCCCGATTAAATCAATCACTCCGGGCATTTCAACGATTTGATCCGCGAGCTCGGCAACCAAGCCGGACAGGGCGTCTGGTCGCGCGCAGCGCGGCCCTACCGGGGGCTGCGTGTTTTGGCCGAGGGGGAGTTCCGATTTTGCGGGCTCTCTCAGGGTGGCATTTGCCAAGTCCTGAACGGCGCCGAGAATTTTGCGCAAGGCCGGCAATTGTTCCAACGCGGTCCGCAGCACGATCAGATCGCGCGCATTGCCCGCCCCGGAACTCAACCGCCCAATCGTCCGCTCCAGATCGCGCACCAGGGCCAGTTGCGACCGGAAATTCTCGAGCTCAGTTGCATTTTCAATGAATGCCGCCACGGCATCCTGCCGTCGCCGGATGGGTTCGATGCTGGCCAGCGGTTGCGAGAGCCAGTCGCGCAGCCGGCGGGCGCCCATGGGTGTGACGGTGCGATTGAGCGCTCCATACAGGGAGTTTTCGCGCGGGGCATCATGGCGCAACGGCTCCAGGATCTCCAGGTGCCGGAGCGTCGTGGTGTCCAGCGCCAAAAAATCGCCGCGTTGATAAAAGGACAGGCGCGTGAGGCTTGAGATATCCCTGCGCAGATGCTGGCCAAGATAGTGGAGGATGGCGCCGGCGGCTCCGACGGCCGCGGGGCGGTCTTTCAAACCAAATCCGTCGAGCGCCGCCACTTTGAAATGATCGCGCACGGTGTACACAGCCGTTTCGGGCGCGAACACCCAGTCCTCGTAGCCGCTGAGAACCCAGCCCATGGATGTGGCCGCGCTGGTGACAGCGCGGCCAGACGAGTTAGGGTTGAACTTTGTGTTCTGACGCGCGCCGCCGCGCAACAGGTCCAGGAGCGCGCCGGATTCGCCCGGGCAAATGATTTCGGCCGGCCGCAGCCGCTCCAACTCCGTCAGCAGCGCGGCTTCATCCTCCAGCTCCGTGGTCATGAATTCGCCCGTGGTCAGATCCGCAAAGGCGAGCCCGAAGATTTTTGAAAGTGGATAAACCGCGCCCAGGAAATTATTCCGCTCGGCCGTGAGCATGCGTTCGTCGAAATGTGTGCCCGGGCTCAGGATCTGGGTGACCTCGCGTTTGACGAGCTGGCCGGGGCGGGCGTCCTCGACTGGTCGCAGATGGCGACTTTGCGGCCGGCCTTGAGCAAACGGCCGATGTAGGTGTTGGCTGCATGGAAGGGGATGCCGCACATGGGCACGGAACCGCGTTTGGTCAGGGCCACGTTGAGCAGTTGCGCCCCGTTCTGGGCATCTTCAAAAAACATTTCGTAGAAGTCCCCAAGCCGGAACAGCAACAGCGCGTCCTTCGGCAGTTCGCCCTTGATCCGGCGGTACTGTGCCATCATCGGCGTGAGTTGAGCGTCACCGGCCATGCGCGTCACGTTAGGAGGAATTGCGGCGAAGGTCGAAAAGAAATTTTATCCGCGAACAGACACGAATGGTTATCCGCGAATTACACGAATTACGCGAAAAAGGGCAGGAGGAGCGGAACCTCTGCGGGTGGAGAAATCAGCGGCCCGGTGTTTGGTCGGGCGTTATCGGGGGAACCCCACATTTCCCATCCCTCAACCAATTCGCGTAATTCGCGTAATTCGCGGATGAAAATTCGGTGTTCCATTGGCGGAAATTCGCGGAGCTTTCTGCTTTTAACAGACAGGTTGTTGGAGTAAAACACCTGCATGAACCCTCGGTCCTTAAACCGGCACACAAGGCAACAGCCATAACCCAGGACAATCTATGCCTGACGCAATTTCTTTCCGGCTCAATGACAAACCGGTCCGGCTCAATGCCGACCCCGACCGCACTCTGCTGTGGGTGCTGCGAACCGACCTGGGACTGACCGGCACGAAATTCGGCTGCGGCGATGGCTATTGCGGTTGCTGCACGGTGCTGGTCAATAAAGTGGCCAACCGGTCCTGCTTGCTCAAACTCAAGGACGTCGAAGGCAAGGAGGTCGTGACCGTCGAAGGCCTGGAGAAGGATGGCAAGCTGCACCCGGTCCAGAAAGCCTTCATTGCCCACGATGCGTTGCAGTGCGGATTCTGCATTCCCGGGCAGGTGGTGAACGCGGTCAGCTTTTTGAACAAGAACCCGCAGCCGACGCGCGACGACATTGTCCGAGGAATGAATCATAACTTCTGCCGGTGCGGCGCCCATACGCGAATCATCGATGCGATCCAATCCGCGGCCGCGGAAATGAAAGGAGCGCATTGATGAACACCAACGATTATCTCGCGCTGAATTTCACCGACATCGCGGACGCCTCGGTATTTTTTCCTCAAAGCCGGCGGGAGTTCCTCAAGCGCCTGGGGGGCGGCATCGTTATCTTTGTCGCGCTGGGCGAAATCGTTTCAGCCCAGGAGGAAGTGCGGAACCGCGGCCCGCGGCCGGGTCTGCCGGCCGATTTCAATGCCTTCCTGAGGATTGGCGAGGACGGGCGCGTGACGTGTTTCACGGGCAAAATTGAAATGGGCCAGGGCCCAATCACGTCTCTTCCACAAATGCTGGCCGATGAATTGGACGCGCCTTTGGACACGGTGGATATCGTCATGGGCGACACCGACCTGTGCCCGTGGGACATGGGCACTTTCGGCTCCATGACCACGCGGTTCTTTGGCCCGGCATTGCGCGCGGCCGCGGCCGAAGCCAGGGCCGTGCTCCTGGAATTGGCTTCGGAATCCCTCAAAGTTCCCCAGTCGCAACTGGCCGCCGCTGACGGAGCCGTGTTCGATCAGCAGAATCCGAAAAACCGAATCACTTACGGACAATTGGCAAAGGGCCAAAAAATCGCCCGTCACATCAGCGGCAAGCCCGCATTGAAAAAAGTTTCGGACTTCAAAATCGTTGGAAAACCTTTGTTGCACCGGGACGCGCGCGACAAGGTGACGGGCAAAGCGCAGTACTCGGGCGATATTCACCTGCCGGGGATGCTGCACGCGAAGGTGCTGCGGCCGCCCGCCCATGGGGCTAAGTTAAGAAGCATCGACACCGCACCAGCAAAAGAAGTCCCGGGCGTCCAGGTGATCCAGGACGGCGACTTCGTAGCCGTCCTGCACGCATTTCCCGACGTTGCGCAATCGGCCCTTGAGAATATCAAAGCTGATTTTGACGTTCCTGAAGCCCAGGTGAACGACAAAACTATTTTCGATCATCTCCTGAAAGTGGCGCCTGCGGCCCGCGTCCTCAAGCAGGGCGGGGACCTGGAGGAAGGCAAAAAGAATTCGAGCCGGAAGATCGAAACCAGTTACCTCAACAGTTACGTCGCCCACGCTGCGATGGAAACCCACACGGCAGTCGCCAACATTGAGGGGGACAAAGCGACTGTATGGATGTCCACTCAGAATCCGTTCGGCGCGCAGGGAGAGATTGCCCAGGCGATCGGTTTTCCGCGTGAGAAGGTGCGCGTCATCACGCCGTTTGTCGGCGGAGGGTTTGGGGGCAAAACATTCAATCTGCAGGGAGTGCAGGCTGCGCGGCTGGCGAAAGCTGCGGGCAAACCGGTCCAGGTGATGTGGAGCCGCGAGGACGAATTTCATCATGACACGTTCCGTCCCGCTGCCATCGTGAAAATCAACTCCGGCGTGGATGCGGACGGAAAATTGAGTTTCTGGGATTACGAGGTTTTCTGGGCCGGCGAACGCGGTGCGGAGCAGTTTTACAACATCCCAAATCATCGGACTGCCGCTCACGGATCAGGCTGGCAAGGCGGGCCGGGCGTGCATCCCTTCGGCACCGGGGCATGGCGCGCGCCCGGCAACAACACCAACACATTTGCCCGCGAATCGCACATCGATATCATGGCCGCCGCAGCCGGCCTGGACCCGGTCGAGTTTCGACTTCGGAACCTGGCCGATGAGCGAATGATCCGCGTGCTCAAGGCCGCTGCCCAGCAATTTGGCTGGGCCCCCGCCAAAGGCCCCAGCAAACGCGGATTGGGCGTCGCCTGCGGGATTGATGCGGGCACGTATGTGGCCGCCATCGCCGAAGTCGAGGTCAACTCTAAGGAAGGCACCGTCCAGGTCAAGCGCGTCGTATGCGCTCAGGACATGGGCCTGGTCATCAACCCCGAAGGCGCAAAAATCCAGATGGAAGGCTGCATCACCATGGGGCTCGGCTACGCCCTGACCGAAGAAATCCATTTCGAAGGCGGCAAAGTGATCGACACCAATTTCGACACTTACGATCTGCCGCGTTTTTCGTGGGTTCCGAAAATCGAGACGTTGATTCTGGATGCGAAGGAGAACCCGCCGCAAGGCGGTGGCGAGCCGGCGATCATCCTGATGGGGGCCTTGATTGCCAATGCGATTTACGATGCGACCGGGGCGCGGCTGCTTCAGTTGCCGATGACGCCCGAGCGGGTGAAGCAAGCGATGCCGAAGGCTTGAAATCGTCCGCTGCCTTACCCAACGATTTCAATTTGAAATTGCGCCCTCGGTGCGTTCGCTAGGGCGAAACTACCCGATAAAAACTTCTGGTCCGATTTGTTGCTGACCAATCAGAGAATCGCATTGAGAATTGGCTGTTGGTGTATACCAAAAGATCGTTCCAGGCTTGCAGGTCTTCTGATAGCTGGATTCGGTACCGTCGGTCCATTTCTCCTGTCGCATTGATCTCGAATTCACCGGAGGCATTCATTTTGCCACTCAGGCTGGGAATCCGAAAGTCATCGGACTGCAGAATGGTGCCACCGGAACCGACGGCGACGAAAGTTCCCGCACCATAGGCGATGTCGTAAATGGAGGCCGTGGTGCCCAGAGAGTGCAGTACCCAGTTTGTGCCGTCGGCTGAAGCGGCTAGAGATGGACTGCCAGAGTAGCTGGCGCCAGCCGCAACGAAGAGGCCATTGCCATAGGAAAGGCAGTACCAAACATCCCAGTTAGAAGGATAGACTGCAGGCGACCAGTTCGATCCATCCGGGGAGCTTATAATTCCACCCATTGCGCCGCCGGCAACAAACCGGCCGGATCCGAACGTGATCGAGCTGAGATATGGGCGCGAACCTGAGGGAGCGTAGTCGATTGAATTCCAAGTCCGGCCATCCAGTGACTGATAGATGGGTCCCCAGGATACAACGCCCATAAAGGCGTTGTTGCCCGATGTAATGTCGAACATCGACGGCAAAGATACCTGTGTCCAATCAACGCCATTCGTCGAGATGATTCCTCCATACGTGGGATCCGCAGCGATAAAAGTTCCATTGTTGTAGGCCACCGTGCTTGCCGAGAAGATCTTTCTTTCTGTCCAGGCGATGCCGTTCGTGGATGTCCTAACCGTGTTTGATCCGACCGCAACGAACAGACCTCCTCCAAACACGATGTCTTGAAGGTCATTTACTGTCCCGGAATTTCGAGGCGTCCATGTAATGCCGTCCGGCGAGGTCATTATCTTGCCGCCCGTGGCCACGGCGACAAATTGGCCGTTTCCATAAACCACTCCATTAATAGTAAAATTATTCTGCGTAACGTGAGGAGTCCAGACATCGCCATCATTCGAAGTGAGGATGGTTCCGTCCCCGCCAACGGTGACAAAAATGCCGTTACCGAACGTGATTGCATACAGACTACTCGGTATGCCCGGCGACGCATCTCCCCAGTCAACTCCGTCCCAGGACCAAAGCAGAGTTCCGTTATTGCCCGCAGCAACAAAAAACTCCTGTCCGTAGCAAACGCCGTTCAAGCCATTAGGTGTGCCGGACTGCCGGGCGATCCAGTTGGCTCCATTCAAAGATGTTGAAATGGCGCCGGGAAGTCCGTACCAGTTAGCCCCGACCGCCACGAAAGTTCCATTTCCAAATCCCACGCCATTTAGTTGTATGGATGAATAGGACGCCTGGGTCCAATCGGAGCCGTTTGAGGAGGTCACCACGTGTCCGCCATCTGTTCCGCCGACTGCTACGAACAAGCCAGAGGCATAGGTGATTCCATTGAACGATGGATAATTACCGGAGTGGCCGGGGCTCCATTCGGATCCATTGGCTGAAGAAAGAAGCCTGCAGACACTGGTAAAGCCGCCATTGCTATTTTCTGCAACAACAAACACACCGCTCCCAAAAGCAATTCCTCTCAGCATGTTGGTCGAGCCTGTCCAATGGCTGACCCAATTGTGCC